>MSYE01000155.1 GCA_002176905.1 bacterium F11
TTTCCGTAATATTTCTCCTTTTCAACCTCACGATAGGGGGTTCGGTTTCAGGCCCCACTTTCATGAGTAACGCCGGGAAAACCCATCCGTGTCCTTCTGGTTTTTCGCCCAATTCGTAGAGCACTTGACCTTCTCTTCTCTTAGCGTACCGCCGGGCAAATCGGCGATCGTCTTCTGTTCGCAATTCAACCTCTGTTATTTTCTTAATTGAGCGATTGTTCCATCCTCTTTTCTCTTCACGAATGGCAGCAGCGGCCTCTTCTGCAGGCCCCGCCACAGCGTATCCCATGGGTTGGTAAACAATTTCCACTTCGTCCTTATCAAATCCATACCAATTGTTTTTTTCCAGATCCATGGTAAGAAGTTCAGCAAATTCTTCATTAAAGAGAAGCCCTGGCACAAAGGGTCGACCGTATCCCATTCGATCAAGCTGGTCATTGGCTTTCTTCACCTTCAACATATCGAAGGCCATAAAGTTGTACCACTTATCACCAATTTTGGAAGCGGGCAACAAAGACTTGGCATCATAAAGAATCGATTTAAGCTTCTCAGAAGCAACATCAGCCGCATCTTTCTGAGCAGCGGTCCGTTCTCCCTGAGGAACAAAAAGGAACCGGGCTTGATCAATCAAACCTTTAAGGTGTGATTCAAAAGTTGCCGGATCGGCAAGTTTTGCCCGATCAATATCATCAAGCTGGATGGCCTTCTTTAGATTTTCGAATTTGTTTTTATCCACAAACTGATGAGGATCATCTTCCAACGCATCCAACATGAGCTTCGCAATGGTTCCTTTTTTCATTCGAGAAGCAGATCCCGCAACCATGGTGAGACTGAGTATTTTTTCGCCCTTGTCCCCTTTATCCTTCTCAATCTTAAATTTATCCAATGCCCTCTTAATATATCTTTTGATAGTGTCCCTATCTGTTCGATTTTTATTGTCCGGATCAACGTCCATATTGAGGTGTGCTTGGCTCGGAGACATCTTTTTTATCATTGTTGCAAATACAGGAACTTTGAGGGCACCTCGCATAAGATCTCGAACCAACCGAACGTGATAGGGGCTTTCTTCAGGAGGGATTTCCCCTTCTGTCTCAGTAACCTTCTTTTTTGCTTCTTGTTGCTTTCTCAGTTCTTCCCACGTTGCAGGAAGTTCCAATGTTTTGGTGAGAAAAAGAAGGAATACCTCAACTTCCCATGGTTTTTGGACAATGGCATTACCATTAACTCTTACTTTCATGTCTTTGCGAATTTGGGCCAGCAAATCAAGGGCCAAGCTGGAGATCGGAACTCCACGTTCTTTTCTTTTGTCCAACCAATCGGGTTTCAAGGTTAATTGGTTTAAAAACTCTTCGGTCATCATAAACAGACCATTGTCAAGATGACGGTTAATGGAATGGAGAAAACAGGATGCCCAAACCAAAGCAGGAGTAGAATCCTCAATACCTTTCTTATTGAGGAAATAATCGGCAAAAGAATCAAATCCCTCAAGGCCTTCTTCCATGGCGAGCAAGGTGTCCTCTGCCATCATTCGTTCAATGTCACTGACTTGCTCGTCCTCAATAACAGAGGCCGAAATTCCTGGGTTGCGAAATTGATCTTCGGAACCCTCTGCCTGCGCACGATCCCACACCTCCCCAAACTTGCTTATTTCCAATTCGCGCCGATTCGCCGGAACCCCCTTTAATTGTTCCACAAAGTATTCTCGAAAAGCAGGAGGGATGCGGTCAAAAAAGATTTCGCCTGTATAAATATTCCGAATATATTGAAGTTGGTAGCCTTCTAAGTCCCGAAAACCGGGAATTTTGTCAAATTCTCCATCCTCTTTTATCTTATTCCAATATTCCTGCTCATGTTCAATCGTTAGTCTCGTCTTTTCATGATCTCTCTGAACCCATTCTTTTCCAACTTGATCCACAATAAAATCAAATTCCTCAAGAGCATCCTCAATTCGGATACCGCCGGGAGCCATAAAGACAACAGCATCTTTCCCGTGAACAAGCCCCTTGCTGTATCGGCGCGTCATATCGGGAACCCGTTCAATCATTCCTCGGTCTCGTTGGGTTTGTTGGTTTTCAAAAAAGAGCCGAATCCATTTTTTGGCTTCTTCTAATTTTTCGCCTGCTTTCTTTGGTTTCCCGTCTCTTCTCAATCTTTTTTCTTCTTTAGCCAGGTTGCTCAATATTCCTTCCAAAAAGGGTTGCTGGTTGATTAATAAGGCTCCCTCCATCCAAACTTCCATTTCTTCGTAATCGACGTCCGAACCATCCTCATTTTTGGCTGTGATGGCGGTAAAGGGCATAAAACCTTTCATCACACCTCGAAAATCTTCATGCTGGGCGCCTGGCATGATATCAATGGAACGGTCCAATACCGACTCCACATGGTCTCGATCATCTTTGTTCACTTTCCCAATCTTTATTCCCTTGTCGTTTTCTTCATATTGGAACTTAAAGAGAACCGGTCCGACCGACAGGGTTACATTGGGAATCGATCGATTGAGACCGTGCCACCACCGCTCCCACGCATTTTTTTTGTTTTCCAAGGGACTATAGAAAGGATGTTTAAAGGTTCCTTCCAAAGGTTTCCTATCTGCTCGGTGTTTTTTTTGTTCCATGCGTTCGCGAAGTTGTTCAATCCAGTCTTGGGTCACTTCGGATTGAATAATGGCCTGCTCCTCTTCCAAATCAAGAAGATCGATCCCTCTTCGATGAAGAAAGGCATTAACAAATTTGGGGATCCGCAGATGTCGAACCCGTCCGGCACGATGCATATCCTCTGGCAATTGAAGGCCGCTCACATTAAAATGGTTTTTCTGTAATATGGGATCTCCACGATCCTCCGTTTCTTCAGCCAACCGATCAACCTTTTTCTCTTCTTTTCTTCCTGGTTTATATCCTCGCTCCTTTGTGACGCGGGCATTTTCTCCATCAACAATACGATCTGATTCGGCCATTTCGCGTTCAATTTGGCCCATCTTTCTTTCCACTTTATCCGGATCCTTACGAGCATCAATCAAAATGGTTTTTGATTCGCGTCTTCGACGATAAATGGCGCTGGTATTGATATTAACGGACGCATCGACGTTATTTGTCTTTAAAATCGGTGTCCCGAGAACATGGAGAATCTCCCCCTCCATTTTACTTTCCGTATCCACAACAACAGGAACCACATTCTCTTGTGCCAAGATACCCTTTGGATTGGATAAATAATATCCGGCATCATTCGATTCCCCTTCCGGATGAACACTGATGGTACTATGGCCCGCATATCCATTGGCTTTAATTTCAAATTGAATTCCTCGAATTGAAACTTGAAAGGTATTTGTGTTGGTAATTTCTATTTCAACAGGTGTTCTTCCCATGGTAAAGGTGTGCTTTCCCTTGCGGTTCGTTTTTTTGCCCTTTTTCGCACTATCGATAATAGTCAAAACGCCGTCGCTCTCTTCCGAGAACGAGACTTTTTGATTGCCCAAAATAAGAGCGGGTCTATTGTTGATACGGCCAAAGCGGAAAAATTTCTTCCGTTCGAGATCCATGATATTCTTTACCGCCATCCTATTGTTATAAACATCGTCCATAAACTTCTCGATCTCTTTAATGTCATACCGAGCAAAAGGATCACCATAATCAGAAAAGTTCTCAACGTGAAAATCGTGAAGATCAATTTCGCGCACACGCCGGTTGGGATAGGCCTTCGCCAATGCATCTCGGGTGTTGTTTTTGTACATGCCTTTTCCGCCACCGGTGGTGCCAGAATAGCCAATGACCCATCTTTCCTTATCTCGTTTCCGTTCGAGAATGACTTTCAAATAACCAACAAAGTCTTCATAAGGAATATTTTTGGGATTTTCTGGATACATGGCTTCTCGCAATTCGTAATCAAGATTCCGAAAAGGGGCCAGAAAAGGAAGAACCAAGGTTTCGAGATTTTCTCTGAGTCGTTTGGCGCCCCATTCAAGATTCGCTTCGGCTCGCTTCCTAACATCCCCAGCCTCTTTTAGGGAATTAAAATGATTCATAAACCGAACGGGATTCATATCCGCTTCATCATCAGTGTGGAAAGGCTTATCTCCATTGACCAAGGCTTCAGCGGTGCTCGAACCCGGCACAGGAACCAAGTTGTGGAATCCCAAGAAGAAGAGAAAATTTCGGAACTCATGTTCGCCAATATTATAGAGGAGGGGTCCAAAAAGAAGAGCCAATCCAATAAATGACAGGGAAACCTGTGCCTCTGCAAAGAAATGCATAAGACTGAAACTTAAGTATATGATGATAAAAATATCCCTTGTGGTGTCGTTTAAGCTTCGGAAAAACAATCGGATCCGGTACAAATACCCTTTGCGGGTTAAGGTGGGATTGATTTCATAGGCCGCTTCAAAGGCTTTGTCGTTGTCGTGAATGATCTGAGCTCGATCCTCAAGCCATTGTGATGACAATTCAAAACCAAAAACACCCGCTACACCAGCAACAGCCAGAATATAATCGGGGTTGATGCCTGCAATTTGACCAACGGCCACAACCATGGCGGCGAGTATGGGTCCAATAGAAAACAGCAGGGCCTCTGGGATGGGATCAAGAAAAAAACGACCGCGAGAAGATCCTGCAATGGCGAGATTGGCTTCCGGTACTATTTCGTTTTTGTGACTTAAATTGATATTTGAAATATCCCCTTCTTTATTACCTTCAAATTCCACTTCCATGGCATAAGAGCCCAAATCTCCTACAATACTGGAATTGGATTCTTCTGCTACTTCCGCCTGCTCCATAACGGGATCGGCCTCTGTGACATTACTGGGAAACACACTGGTTCCTTCGGCGTGGCCCACCAAACCCGTGGCCGTGCGGGTATAACGTGGCCCTGCCATGGGAGGGGTTGCCAAAAATAGTTTGTCTCCTTCAAACAATTCTTCAAGCGACATCTTCTCTTGAGCAAATACGCTCAAATATTCAGCCCCGTGGGGACTATCAATTTCTGTAATCTGAGGAACAAAAGTAACGCTCGTCAGGCCTGCTTGGTTTAGGGAAGTGGTAATTCCGGATGAATGAAATCCGCCTGAGACAAGAACTGCCACATCGGCGTTGTTCTCCTTCATGGCCTGAATGAGATTTTCGGTCATTCTCTCATCTCTTATCTTGGCCTCAATGTAGAAATCTTCAAAGGTAGCAATGGCTGGATAATGTGTCTTCTGATTTTTTCTTACCATGGGATTGCGGATAATCAGTTCTTGATATTGATCCCATTCCTCATTGGTGAGAGAGAAGTTAATAAGTTTTTCAGTTAAATTGGCAATCCGACTTTGTTGAACCATTTCTTTCTCTTGGGGGGTTTGGATGTAAGAGATGATAATTTCATTTTCCAGTGAGGAAACCTCACCAAACAACATGTCCGCATCAATGCCTTCTGTTAAGAGGACATACTGAATGTAGGTTTTTAAGGATACGAATCGTTTAAGAGGAACTTTATTTTTTTGGGCCAAATCTTGTAGAAATGTATAAAACGCAGCATGACCAATCTGTCCCAAACGATAAGCCAATCCATAATCCAACAGGGTTGATGTTTGTTTCTTACTTAACGTTTTGGTGAGGTGTTCAAGAAATTGGGTTCTTTCTCGTTCGACTTGATGGAAGTTGATTGAGGATTCCATCTCAACCACCTGGAGAAAGGTCTCTAGGGTAGGAGAGAAGGACCGCTTAACATAGGCAGGTTGACGACTTAAATATTGAACATATTCCCCCAAAGGCAATTCATCTCGGTGATATGCCTCCAATCTACCATCCAATAATAAAAGGTTCTTATTGAAAATATGTCCTTTTTTCGCAGCCAATAACCTTTTTTGGCTCCCTAGGGCTTTCCCGTACTTCTCTATTAATAAGGAGGAACTCTTAAAAGCCTCAACATTGGCTTGATAATGCACCTGATCATCTATCCCAACAAGAGGAGGATAATTTTCAGGACTCACCAAGGCCGAATGAACAGGCCCTGATATTTTTCCCACCTTTAATAAATAGTCGGCTACCTTTCGAACCGGTTCTTTTTGTGGAAAACGCCGATACCAATCCAAATCAATGGCACGGGAAGATCCCTCCAAACCAATCAAATCGATTTTTCCTTTTTTCACCAACTCATCAATGGTTTGGCCAATGTTTCGTTGGGCTTCGGTGTTCATATGGACATCTTGGATGTGAACAACAATTTTGTTGGATTTCCCCTTTTTGGGGACATCAATTTTACGAACCATTCCATTCCGGTGAGGGAGCGCCTCAAAGAGGGACTTGAGCTTGGTGGATTGACGGGAAGAAAGCTTGTTCAGTTCTGATGATAGTTTGGGTGGTAGGGAAAGGGGTGAGGGTGAAAAAGAAGTCGGTTTAACGGATAAGGGCGGTTGCGGGAGCGGGACAGGAAGACTGGCAAGCTCCATTCGAGCGGTGGCCCGATCCTTCCAAAAATTGTTTTCCGTCGAGTATGCAAATATACTGTTAGAAAAAAAGAAAATGACACCGATGGTCAAATTCAAACCACGAAAGATGATCTTCCTCTTCATATTCCTATCCCTTTTATTTATTTTCAATATTTAACAAATCCTGTCTTAAGAACTCCTTAAGAACTCGTAAACTTTCTGTAACAATTTGGGCGTGGGGGAGCTGATATTGGCCCTTTGGAATGCGGCATTTTGTATTCAATTTCCCGAATATTCTGGTGTAGAAACCCAAAAGATCGATTGGTTGAAGATGGAGAGAATTTTTGAAACAGTTTAGGATATGCTATTTGTGTTGATTTTAAGGTTCATTTTTTAAATCGGCTTTTCCATGAGGCAAAAAACGCCCTTTGGCCAAATAGTTGCAATGTTTATTTATGAAGGGCCGTAAGCAGGTCCCTAAGTCAAGAAGATCATTTTTATTATAGGGATATTGGTCCTCTTCCCTTTCGCAGTTTAAACCTTAAATTTAGTTGGACCCTTAAGTAAGTATATCCTCGCCTAACCTTGGCCCGTCTGTGAGCCCCCTCACAGGCGGGCTATAATTTTATTGGGTTTTGAGTTTTGAGATTTGTGATTTGGAATTCATTTGGAATTCAAATTTCAAATCACAAAGCTCAAAACCCAAATGAAATCCCACCCTCCAAATACCAATTCCTTTTAGAGAAAAATTACATTAATTATTATTATTTTAATTACATTGATTTGACGATGATGTTGCCCACAATATTGGCGGACTCATCACCTCTATCAGCAGCGTTGGACATGTGGCGGTAGATTTCGCGGACTTTTAGGATGGTGACCACGTTTTTTCCTTTGAACAATTCCACCAAGGCTTCTCGGTAACAATGTTCAACGTAGTTTTCTCTTTTTTTGGCATAAACAACCAAGTCCATGGCCTTTTCTTTGTCTTTGGAAAGATGCTGGATGGCTTGGGTGATGGCAGTGGCGGCTTCACACAATCCCTGTGCCATGAGCAGCATATGGCGATTGGGTTTGACTTGAAACGACATCATTTCTTCTACGGTGGATTTGGCGTAATCAATAATATCATCCACCGACCGTGAAAGGCCGTAGATATCCTCTCTATCAAAAGGTGTCACAAAGGTATCATTGAGCCGGTCTGCCAAATCTTTCCTGATATCGTCGGCTTCTTCCTCCAACCGAAGAACCGTTTCGCCATGAAGGGGATGGGGATCTCTCATATAAATCACAAACGCTTTCATTCCCTCTTCCACTTTTTGGGCTTGCTCGTTTAAAAGTTTGTAGAAATCGGTTCGTTTTCTTCTAAAAAATGTCATTTATGAAACCTCATTTTAAGAACCCGCAGCAAGATATTTTGCAAAAGTACAGAAGACAAAGCCAAGTATTCCAGCACTCGGTATGGTAATCATCCAAGATAACACGATCTCTTCTGCCACAGTCCACCGAATTGATTTTGGATTTTTGGCCACACCCGCCCCGACCACCGAGCCAGTGATGACCTGCATGGTGGAAGCCGGAAACCCTGCCAGGGCACAAGAGAGAATGGTGCCAGCAGATGTCAACTGAGCCCCCAACCCTTGGGTGGGCATGATACGGTAAAACTTCATCCCCATTTTTTTTAAGATACGTTTCCCTCCCATTAACACGCCTGAGGCAATAAACAACGCCACAAAAAAGCGGATCCCCAGGAACCATTCCCTGTGTTCAAGAGAAGATGAAGAAGAACCGGGATGAAGGAGTCCGGAAATCAATAAGATCAATCCGATCACAATTTGACCGTCATTGGATCCATGCGCACAAGACACCAGAAGACATGACCCAATATGAATTTTTTGAATAATGGGTTTTACCTGCGGGGTCAACCATTCTCCGACATAGCGAATGAACATGGTTACCACAGCCGAAACCAGAAATCCAATAAGAGGGCTGATAATCAAAACCAGAAAAACACGCAGAAGAACCGATAGGTTGATACCCTGAATTCCCCACAAAGCCAAGCTTGATCCGAATAATCCCCCTAGGAGGGCTTGGTTGTTCGAGGTTGGCCAGGCCCGCCACCAACTGATACCCCCCCACAAAATGGCAGCGGAAAGGCCACTACCAACAAGAACCAAAATCTGATTGTGCCCATATTGAGATGGAAACTGAAACAGGTTTTTCCCGATTGTCATGATCACCGCCGAACCAATCAGAAGGGCTCCCAGAAATTCAAAGAGGGCACACAACAAAAAAGCCTTTCGCGGAGAAAGCGCCCGGGTGGAAACAACCGTGGCCACGATGGTAGAGGAATCCCGAAATCCATTGCTAAAAGCATAGAGAAGCGCCAATCCAGCAATAAGAAGGGATAATTGATACCCAAAAAAAGATTCACTCATGATTCAAATGTATCCGAGTTGCCATCAAATTCAAGTTGGGAATTTAATCATTCACTCTGATTTTTCATATCAAAATCACATGGCAATAATCGTTTTCTATTAGATTAAATGTCAATTGAACTTATTTTTCATTAATAATTCTTTATTATCTCTATTGCTTAACAAGTTAATCATGTTACCAGGCGTAGATAAGGAACAGCCGCGCTCTCCATCTTAATCATCATTTCCGTCGGATACGCCATCCTGGCGAAAGTCGGGATCCAGGGTCTTTTATATGTTGTTAAAGGCACCGGATCCCGGCTTCCGCCGGGATGAGGCGTGCTTTTTATATGTTTCTTATTGAAATTCTATTTCATTTAAAATATCATCCCCCTTATGAATCGGTTAATTTTTCTGTTTTGGTTTGCTATTGCTGGACCTACTCTTGGATGGGGAGCAGACGTTACCCGAACGCAATATCTCATGGGAACCCTATGCGAGATCAAAGCCTTTGGCCCATCCGATGGCCTTATCAACCAGGCCCTTAATAAAGCTTTTGGTGAAATCGCCCGCCTGGATTCTCTGTTGAGTCCATATCTGAAGACAAGCGAGGTATCCCGAATTAACAAAACGCCGATAAAAAAACCCATCTCCTGTTCACCTGACACTTTTGAGCTCTTTATGCTCTCACAAACTTATTGGAGTAAAACCAGGCAGGCTTTTGATATCACCCTCAGTGGCCATTTTTCCGATATTCATCTTGATTCCGCTTACCGGACTGTCCGATCAAAAAAAGTAGGAGTCAAATTTGATTTTGGAGGGATTGGAAAAGGATATGCCCTTGATAAAGCGGCCTCTGTTCTTAAAAAAGAAGGAATTCATAAGGCACGCCTTAACTTTGGTGGGCAAATTCTGGTTTTTGGTCCAGAGGCGAACAAATGGACCATTAAGCTTACACATCCCTATGATTCCACCAAAACAGCAGGATCCATTGTTATCAGCAATGGCTCTGTTTCCACCTCCGATCAAACCAACAAACATATTGTTGATCCTTCTTCAGGCCAATTGCCGACAAACAGAGGGATGGTAACGGTTTTGGCCAAAACAGGAACAGAAGCAGACGCCTTATCAACGGCTTTCCTTGTTTTGGGAAAGGATAAGTCTTTTGAAATTACCAATATGGAAACGAATGTTTGTGCCATTTTTACTGATTATCTTCCATCGAAAAGATTGTCACAATTCATTTCACCCGCTTGCGACAAAACCAATTTATCAAACCTATAAGGAGAAACAACAATGAAGAAGTTAGTGGCATATCTACTCTTAGGTGGATTCTTAGGCCTCATCCCCAAGGATACCCTTCTGGCTGAATCCAATGAAGAATGGAAAAAAGAAATGGAACGGAAAATTGACATTTTGACCAGAGAACTGGAAAAGGGAAAGCACAGCCCCATTGTCAAACCCATCTATGAGTCGAAACATGGATTTGCTCCAGCCGCTGCAAAGGTCTACCACACCAATCATGGCGTCTCGATTGGGGGATACGGGGAGATGATCTATAACGATTTTCAAAGTCAAAATGACAAGGGCCAATCCTCCGGATCCAAGGACAAATTGGATTTTCTCCGTAGCATTGTTTACATTGGATACAAATACACCGACAAAATTCTTTTTAATTCGGAAATAGAATTTGAGCATGCCACCACATCCAACAATGGGAGCCGTGGTGAAGTAAGTTTGGAATTTGCCAATCTTGACTTCCTGTTACATCCCATGGTAGGGGCACGAGTAGGGCTTCTCCTGGTTCCAGTTGGAATTCGAAATGAATTGCATGAACCCACTCTTTTTCATGGAACAGCCCGCCCCTCAACCGAACAACGCATTATCCCCACCACATGGCGAGAAAACGGACTGGGTGTTTTCGGTCGAATTGGTTCAGTGGAATATCGAACCTACTTGATCACTGGCCTTCAAGCCGTAGAAGACAGTGGAAACTTCGGTGGCTTTGGCTCCAGTGGAATACGGGGAGGCCGCAGCAAAGGATCAAAATCATTGGCCGAAGACAAAGCTTGGGTGGGACGTATGGATTATGACGGAATCCCCGGTACCCGTTTTGGTGGTTCCTATTATATTGGAGATGCTGGCCAGGACTCGACCAACGCGCAAGGCAAAGAGATTGAAGGAACAGTAACCCTCTGGGAAATTCATGGCGAAGCAGAATACAAAGGAGCTGAGGTCACCGGCCTTTATGCCAAAGGAACAGTTGATGATGTGGCCGACCTCAACGCCGCTCAACCCACCCCTCTCTCAGGAAATGGATCTATTGGAGAAGAGATGTTTGGAGGATATATCCAAGTTGCTTTTGATGTTTTTTCGTTGTTTCAGCATCAACATGTCTTGGCCCCTTTCTTCCGATATGAACGTTACGATACCCAACAAAAGGTACCAACCGGTTTTTCAAAGAATCCCGCACGTGATGTGACGGAATATACCTTTGGGGTGTCTTATAAACCCCATCCCAACGTGATATTGAAAATTGATTTCCAAAATCAAAATAATGAAGCTGGTACCGGTGTGGATTCCACCAATGCGGGAATGGGATTCTTATTTTAATGAGCAAGCGAAATATTCTATTGGGAATGATCGCTCTATCAACAGTCCCCTCGTTGGGTGCTGTTTACATGAACCAGGAACAAGCCCTTAAACTGGCTTTCCCAACCTCGGCTTCGGTGGATCGAAAAACGTTATTCTTAAATGGAATGGAAATCGACGAAATTCAAAGAAAGGCCAAATCCAAGCTGGACTCTGAAGTGTTGACTTACTACATTGGGAGAAAAGGTAACCAACTTCTTGGTTACGCTTTTTTTGAAACCCATATTGTCCGGACCATGCCAGAAACAGTTATGGTGGTATTGAATACGGAAGGAAAGGTTTCTTTTGTCGAAATACTGGCCTTTCTGGAACCGGAAGATTACCGACCCTCTCCAAAATGGTTGGATCTTTTTCGGGGAAAGGATTTGGATCAGAACCTATGGATCAAAAGGGGCCTTCGCAACATCACCGGATCAACCCTCACCACCCAAGCCATCGCCGCTGGGGTAAGGAGGGTATTGGCAACGTTTGAGGTGGTTGTGCAGCAATAGGATTAATCCTCTCATGCGCATGAGAGGCACAAGGAATAATTATGAAATACATGGAACGTGGTGGTTTTCAAAATCAGCCTTTAATGAAATTGACATTGGGATTTATGCTTCTTTTTCTATTGGGGCTTTGGATTTCGAACTTTCTGCTTTATTTCTCCAAGATGGGATTGACCCCGGAATCAGTAACAAGCTATTACTTGGGTTCGGAAGCGCAGTTTTCGGCTCCACGAACATATCAGTCCATGTTAGAGGTGACCCACATGCATTTGCCGGTAATGGCGATTGTGATCCTCATGCTAACCCACCTCATCATCTTTGCTCCCTTTAAAAATCCCACAAAAGTCCTCATTATTGCCACGAGTTTTCTATCGGCTTTTCTAGGCGAGGCAGCAGGTTGGTTAACACGGTTTGTGAATCCCTCCTTTTCTTATCTAAAAATAGGGTGCTTTTTTCTTTTTCAAGTCATGCTTATTTTGCTTATTTTTTCATTAGGGCGGTTTCTCTTTGGCTCCCACACCAAAAAAAGACCCCTCCGCCCAGCTTCTCGCCATTGACGGATTAACAATATTCATATCTATTTAACGTATCAATTTAATTCTTTAGCGATATTTTTCTTATTATTTTTGAAAATCGACCATTTTCTTATTGAAATATTATTTCATTATCAGTATACTTATCTTATTATGGTTGTCATTAATGGTCATCTGCCGAGACCCCTCTCCTCCCTCAAACCAGGGGAAGAGGGTGTTATTGACTCCGTTCAAACCTCACCAGAAACCCGTCGAAAATTGATGGAGATGGGAATCGGGCCTGGTGAACGCATCCGATTTGTACGGTCTTCTCCCTTTGGTGACCCCAATGTTTTTGAGCTTCTCAAGTGTCGGTTGGCTCTTCGTAAATCAGAGTCCGACCGAATCATTTTAAAACCCCTTACTCCCTCCTTTGCTGGCTAAGGGAAATCTGTTTCTCCATGGCCAGCCCCAAGAAGAATAAACCACTTTCCCTTGCTATCGCCGGAAATCCCAACTCTGGGAAAACCACTCTATTTAATCGTCTAACTGGCCTTCGTCAAAAAGTAGGAAACTACCCTGGTATTACCGTTGAGAAAAAAACCGGCATTTTCATAAAAAATAATACCGAGATCCAACTCATTGATCTTCCAGGCACATATGGACTCTCTCCCCGATCCGAAGATGAACGGATTGCATCAGAAATCATTCAAGGCATAAGACCGGATGTTCCCCCTGTTCAAGGGGTGCTGTGCGTGGTGGATAGCACAACCCTGGAAAGAAGCCTTTATCTTTCTCTTCAAATTATTGAATCCGGAATCCCGGTGGTTCTTCTTCTGAACATGACCGATGAATTGCACAAACGGGGGACGGTCATTGATACCCTCTTTCTTGCCAAAAAATTAAAGGTTCCCGTTATTTCCATATCTGCGACCAAGGGAACAGGAATCCAAGAACTCGAATCCCTTCTTGAGGCTTGGGAAAAGAATCCCCCATTTATCGGTGAAATCAAATCTTTTTCTCACCCCTCCATTGAGGACATCGCCCAAAAACGGGAGGTGGCCAAAAAGGTGACCGAAGAAGCCTACCACAAGGAAATTCAAGATCATCCGTGGACGGATAAGGTCGATCACGTGGTAATGCACAAACTTTGGGGACCATTGATCTTTGTTGGCGTTGTATTGGTTGTATTTCAAGCCATCTTTTCATGGGCTCAACCATTTATGGATGCCATCGATTGGGTTTTTGTTTGGATGGCACAAACTGCAACGCATCTGTTGCCGGATGGCTTGTTATCACGATTTCTTACCGATGCGGTTCTGACTGGAGTTGGTTCGGTACTCATCTTTCTTCCACAAATTCTTATTGTCTTCTTCTTCATCGCCATATTGGATCACTCTGGTTACATGGCTCGTGGAGCCATGGTTATGGACCGTCTTTTTCGAAAAGTTGGCTTACAGGGCCGATCCTTTTTACCCTTAATGAGCTCCTATGCTTGTGCCATCCCCGGCATTATGTCGGCACGCACAATCGAAAACAATCGGGATCGGTTGGCCACAATTCTGGTGGCCCCATTTATGACCTGCAGTGCCAGGCTTCCTGTTTATGCGCTTCTCATTGGGGCCTTTGTTCCAGATAAATCTCTTATCAAAGGTGTTTTTGGACTCCAAGCCGCCGTCTTGCTCAGCCTCTATCTCATTGGATTTTTTGCCGCCATGATCACGGCTTTCTTTTTAAAAAGCTCCATCCTCAAATATGATCAGGCCCCATTTATTTTGGATATTCCCCCTTATCGACTTCCAACCATCAAAACCATATTGCTTCTCATGTGGGATCGCTCCAAAATATTTATAAGACGGGCCAGCACCTTGATTCTGGGAACAACGGTTGTGTTGTGGTGTTTGGTTAGCTTCCCTTCCCCAACAGAACCTCAATCCATTGAAAAGAGTTATGCTGGTAAAATTGGGAAGGCCATTGAACCCATTATCAAGCCATTGGGGTTTAATTGGAAGATTGGGGTGGGACTCTTAGGCGCACAAGCTGCGCGAGAAGTCATGGTAAGTTCGCTGGCCACAATTTATAAAGTAAAAGAAGATGTTGAAGAAAATACAACTTCACTTCAAGACGCCATCAAAGAAGATTTAACACCCTTGGCTGCGGTTTCCTTGATGGTATTTTTTGTTTTTGCCATGCAATGCATGTCCACCATTGCCATCACCAAACGAGAAACCGCCGGTTGGAAAATCCCCATTATCATGTTTGTCTACATGAACGCCTACGCCTATGTTGCGTCCCTATTGGTTTACCAAGGCGGAAAACTACTTGGATTTACTTAGAACCCTCGAACCGTAACAGGCTTCCAGCCTGCTGCCCTATCTCTTAAGATTGGAAACTTTTTTTCGGCTAGCCAGAAACTACCGAAAAGGAGGGTTGAGAAGAAAATATCACCGAGGAGAGCATTCCGGAAAAAGGGAAGCGCCATGGTCAAGCAAGTCAGAAGACCTTGCCCTGTTTTTGGATAGAGGGAACCAAAAGCCCACACACCCACATTGGTGATGATGAAAAAGGAAACCGAACTCACCAGAACCGCACCAAAAACTGTACCAGCGCCCTTCTTTCCCCGTAGCCAAAATCCAATGGCAACAATCACACCAAACGCCGCGTAAACAACAGGCATGCGTGTATAGAAACCGATGATAAGATCACTTATTAAGAGTGCACCGAAAGTGATCCATAAAGCATGAAATTTATTAGAGAATCGAGCCCCTCCAAAAAGAGCCATGGCAGCCACAGGGGTGAAATTCCAGGGATGGGGAATCAAGCGTGCCAAGGCACAAGACACAATCATCAAGGTGATAACGGCAAATCGGGGTTTCATCATACATATCTCCTTTCTTAAAAAAACGGGATTATCTCATTCCTGCCTCATATAGGCTGGAGCGTCATTCTACTTTATTCTTAATACCCCATAAATTGAGCAATTACTTTACGTGAACGCGGGCGGTCGTCAAACTCCATCAGGACCACCTGTTGCCAGGTTCCGAGTAGTAGCTCCTTATTATTATAGGGAATGACCAGGGAAGGCCCTTGAAGGGAGGCCCGGCAATGACTAAAGCCATTGTAGTCTCCCCACGTATCATGATGATGGTAGGTATCCTTTTGAGGAGCGATCTTCTCATAGATTTTGTTCATGTCTTTGATAAGACCAGGCTCAAATTCAATGGTGGTAATTCCCGCTGTTGATCCAATGTTAAATACAGTGACCGACCCTTCCGTCAAACCAAACTTATTCAAAATATGTTTCAACTTTGGAGTTAAGTCAATGATATCTCCTGGTCCTTTTGTTTGAATGGCCAGCATTTCGGTTTTTATTTGAATTTCTTTGTTGGCTTTCTTCGAAGAGGTGGTCATATAATATCGGCTTTTATGCTACAGAACTTTCAGGATATTTGGGGAGTTTATCCCTTAATTTTGACAAGGGTTTGGCTTCCTTATCTTTTGGAGAAAGATTGGGATTTTGGATGGGCCAGGCGATTCCGATATCAGGATCATTCCAGGCAATGGTTATTTGATCTTCCGGATGATAGTAGTCTGTGCATTTATATTCCACTTCGGCTTTTTCACTTAAAACACAAAATCCATGAGCAAAACCAGGAGGAATATACATTTGCTTGTTATTCTCAGAGGTGAGATATTCCCCCACCCAATGTTGGAATGTCGGAGAACCCAGGCGAATGTCCACCGCAACATCAAATATTTCTCCTCTTAAAACCCGAATTAATTTACCTTGGGGATGTTCCACTTGGGCATGTAGTCCCCTTAATGTTTTCTCGAGCGATTTGGAATGATTGTCTTGAACAAATAGAAAAGGAACACCCGCTCTGATGTAATTCTGTGTTTGATAACTCTCAAAAAAGAAACCTCTCTCATCCCTGAAGATTTCTGGTTCAATCAAAAGGACTTCGGGAATCTTTAATTTTTGAAATCGCAAGCTTACCTTCCTCCTTGCTTCAACATATCTAAGAGATATTTCCCATATTCGCTGTTCTTCATAGACTTTGCTGTCTGTTGAATTTGTTTGTCATCAACAAACCCCATTCGATAAGCCACCTCTTCTGGACAGGCAATTTTAAACCCCTGCCGTTCCTCAATGGTTTGGATGAAAATGGAGGCCTGAATCAGAGATTCCGGCGTACCAGTATCAAGCCACGCAGTCCCACGACTTAACTGCTCCACATGAAGTTGGTTCCATTTTAAATATTGTCGATTCACATCGGTTATTTCCAATTCACCTCTTGCAGAGGGTTTACACTTGGAGGCAACATCAACCACCCGATTGTCATAAAAGTAGAGACCTGTCACAGCAAAGGGAGATTTGGGGACTGTTGGTTTTTCTTCCAGGCTAAGAACCATTCCTTTGTCATCAAACTCCACAACACCGAACCGGTTGGGATCTCGCACCGGGTAACTAAAAAGGGTTGCTCCAGATTTTCGCCCGGCAGCTCGCTGCAAAATCTTTGCCAAACCTTGTGCATAAAAAATATTGTCTCCTAAAGCGAGAGCGACAGGGTCCTTCCCAATAAAATCCTTTGCAATCAAAAAAGCCTGGGGTATCCCTTCCGGTTTGGGTTGAACAGCATATTGAAACCGAACACCAAGTGAAGACCCATCTTGCAGCAGCCGTTTGATATTTTCAATATCATTTGGCGTAGAGATAATGAGAATGTCCCGAATCCCTGCCAACATAAGAATCGAAAGCGGATAATAAATAAGAGGCTTATCCCAAACTGGAACCAGCTGTTTGCTAATCGCCCGCGTAATAGGATAGAGACGTGTCCCTGTTCCCCCTGCCAAAATAATTCCCTTTGTCATATTTCTCCTCGCAGCATCCTGAACATTTAGGCCTTTATCCCTAACCTTTCACGGTTGTAGGTTCCAGATTGGATGGCCTGAGCCCACTCACGGTTATTGAGATACCATTGGATCGTTTTTTTCAAGGCTGAATCCATATTGGATTTGGGTCTCCACTTCAATTCATTTTGAATTTTGGTGGCATCGATCGCATACCGTCGGTCATGACCCGGACGGTCTTTAACCAATGAAATAAGATCTTTATAGGATTTTAAAGGTTTCTTTTTGAAAACTCTGTTTTCTTTAATTGGATAGAGTTCTTCCAGAAAGTCACAGATTTTTCCGACCAGGTCCAGATTGGTCCATTCGTTATGAGAGCCGATATTATACTTCGCTCCGATTGTCCCTTCTTTTAAAACGGTGAGGAGCCCCTCACAATGATCTTCAACATAAAGCCAATCTCGGATTTGTTGACCATCGCCATAAATTGGCAATGGTTTGCCTTCGATGGCATTTAGGATCATAAGAGGAATCAGTTTCTCCGGGAACTGATAAGGACCAAAGTTGTTAGAACTGTTTGTGATGAGCACTGGAAGGGAATAGGTCTTGTGATAGGCCCGGACCAAGTGATCGGCTCCGGCCTTGGATGCCGAATAGGGTGAATTGGGGGTATATGGTGTTTCTTCTGTAAACAACCCCTCTTTTTCTAAGGATCCATATACCTCGTCCGTTGAAACATGGAGGAACCGAAATCTATCATGAACCTTTTTTTCTTTCTCTTGAAGATAACGGTGGGTCACATCAAGAATCTCGAAGGTTCCGACCACATTGGTGCGGATAAAAGGAGCCGGGCCATCAATCGAGCGGTCAACATGGGTTTCAGCAGCAAGGTTGAAAACCCCGGTAGGATGAACATCCCGAAAAATGGATTCAATAACAATCCGATCCGCAATGTCAGCTTTAATGAAACGGACACGCGGATCTTCAGACACATCCTCAATATTCTTCAGATGGCCAGCATAAGTCAACTTATCAACAACCACAATCAATCCATCTGTCTTCTCAAGAAGATATCTGATAAGGTTGCTTCCGATAAAACCGGCTCCGCCGGTGACAACAAACGTGTCGATAAAACACCTTCCTTTTCCTCAAAATGTGAGGGCGTTTTGAAAGTTGCTCCTTATTATATACACAAACCCGAGGGTTCGCTCCCATGATGGGGCAAATATCATCCTATCCTTTAAAATTTAATAGGAAAACAAATACAATCAAAGGGAGAAATTAAAGTTATGTCTGATCCAAAAATAGCCGGAAAAAAACCAGCCGTCCTTGAGCTAGAGCCAGGAACCAAGTATTGGTGTTCTTGTGGTGAATCTGCAAACCAACCCTTTTGCGATGGTGCCCACAAGGGAACCGAATTTTCCCCCCTTCCCATGGAAATAAAGGAAAAAGAGAAGGTTGCCTTGTGCACATGCAAGCGCACCAACAACAAACCCTTCTGTGACGGATCTCACGCCAAACTTTAGTCCCCTTTAGCTACCCTTGTCTGTTCCCCCACACGGGTCGTCATCCCAGCTTGAAACATACTGGGATGACCTTTATTAATAGGTTGTATAATCTCCTATTATCTATTGACATTTGTCCTATTTTAGGTTATATTTATACCATCAATAGGATTAATCTTATGAAATTAT
Organism: bacterium F11; assembly: GCA_002176905.1. Next base: position 19,012 of record MSYE01000155.1, read on the forward strand.
TTGATAATGATGATTTTGAGATTGATTTGGATGAGCCGGTTTTTACCACTGGGGTGGTTATCAAGCTTGTTCATATCCCCTTGTGGGTACTAAAGCAGCTTGATAATGAGGGGATTATTTCTCCTCAGCGAGAAGACCGAAAGGCCCGTTTATACTCAAAAAGAGAGTTATGCATGATTCAAAAAGTATGGTCATTAATGGAAAGAAGAAAGGTCAATTTAAATGGAATTAAAGTACTTTTTGAAATTCAGGAAGGGAAGTTGGAAGACCTTTGATTTTTTTTGCCCATAATTTAGCGCTCATCGATAAAGAGTGCCAGAAATAAAAAGAATACGGTAATGAAGAAAAAGAATCAGGGCAATGGGACGGATTTACTGGCTTGTGCCTGTAAAAGGAACAAAACGAACGGTCATGACATCGTCTTCTTCAAAAGAAGTTTCAGAGATTCTCCGAATCTTTTTTAGAGTTTGCCATTTGTCTTGGGTACCGACAGGAATCACCATGATTCCACCAATTTTAAGTTGATCTTTTAAAGGAGCAGGAATGATTTTGGGGGCGGCGGTCACAACAATGCCATCGAATGGACCCTTTTCAGGCCATCCATTAAATCCGTCT
>MSYE01000156.1 GCA_002176905.1 bacterium F11
ATACACCGTGGTCTCCGCCGCATGGGGCTGCCCAAAATGAACAAGCTCGGGATTTGTGTTGGACCACCACCGATACGTTAATTGTGGGGGGAGAGGATACCCATCATCTTGGGAAACGACAGTGAGTGTTGTGACCTCATTAATAAAAATGTTGAGTTTCCCCGTGATCTCTACCACCTCGGGAGGCTCATTGGGTCTGACGATTGGAGGTAAGACATCTATGGTGACCAGGGCTTCCTCGCTCACCTTTCGTCCATCGGTAACGCGAAATTTAAATTGGTCTTCGCCCTCATACGTTACTTGGGCAGTGTAGGTCAATTCTGGGCCTGTCCCTTCCAACTGGCCATGTTGGGGCCAGGTCGTGAGAATATAAGTTAATTCCTCCGGATCATCATCCACATCTGAACCTTCAATTTGGAAGGAATGGGGTTCCCCGGCGTTGACCGTTATCTCTTTTGGAGTGGCGGTGGGAGCTTGATTTGGGAGGGATTCATATTCGATATAAACCGTGGCCACATTGCTTTGGTTTTGGATGTCCGATACCTGAAATTTGAAAGTATCTTGTTGAGGAAGGCCTACGTTGGGTGTGTAGGTTAAGTTTTTGCCAAAGGCGGGAAATAGGGTCCCATGTTCTGGGTCCTGAACAATGTTATACGTTAAGATGTTGTTCTCCGGGTCGTAGGCATTTAATGTTATAGAAAAGGGTTCTCCCTCCACTCCGATTACTGTTTGGTTGAAAGCTTCGGGTGGTTGGTTATCCGGGCCTTTATAATTAACGATCACGGTGGCGATCCGGCTTTCCTTTAAACCATCAAACACCTTATATTCGAGATAATCGGATTCTTTATAATGGGAATTGGGAAAATAGATAAGTTCAATATTCGGCGGTTCCAAATTATTGGTTTTGATGAAAGAACCATAAGGCTGGTTTTCACTCACCTGAAAATAATCAAGCTCATCCCCATCAACATCGCTCACCTCCAACCGGAATGAAAAGGGGGCATCTCCCCACCGGTCCACCTCTTGATCCCAGGCCACAGCGGGGGTGTTGGTTGCAAGTGATTCACCTGGCATCTAGTTGAAATGGGTGAGG
>MSYE01000157.1 GCA_002176905.1 bacterium F11
TTTTCCCGCAATAGGCAAGAACAAGAAATTGGCCCCGAATATGCCGTAAAAAGTCGCTGTCATGGCAACCGCCATGTGCATTCCCATTGTTTGGGGATCTGTTAAGTTCAGGAGAACTTCAACAACCCCAACAAGGGTTCCCAAAAGTCCAAAAATAGGAGCATACGTTGCCATGTTGCGAAACACATTTGATATTTCTGCGTGTCGAAGGCGAATAAAATGAATCTCTTTTTCAAGGTTGGCTCGAATGAGATTATCCGGAAGACCATCGGCTATCATTTTGAGTCCATTGGCCAAAAAATGATCCCTTGTCTTTCTCATGTCGCCTTCCAAACTTTGCATGCTGGTACGCCTGGCCCGACCAGCCAAGGTGATTAAAGTTGTCATAACACTATCCGGCGATTCTCTCCGACCAGGGAAAAGAAACATAAGAATTGCCGATGGGACACGCTTCAGGATTGACCAAGGATAGGTTATCAACGTGGCGCCAATCGTCCCTCCAAAAACCAGGGTGAGCGCTCTTCCGTTCATAAAAAATTGCGAGGTTTGACCTTGGTCGAGAACCCATCCGATACATCCAAGTCCAACAATCCAACCGAGCAGGGTCATCAAATCCATTACTGACTCCTTGGCTACGCTGACTCACGCCGGGGAGGTTCATCCTGAGTCTGATCCTCAACCGGAAATCTTTCTATTTCACCTGGTCTCCGACTCATAAAAGCACGAATCCGGGCTTCAATGTCTTGTCCTTCTTCGTTGGGAAGAATGACCTCAGGTGTTTGCGGCTCATCTGGATTAAAACCTTCAGGAAGCTTCAGCGAAGATTTTAGGGATGAACCATATCGAGAGAGAGGAACGGTGGCTTCCGATCTGGGGATTTCAATCTGCCCTTCTTTTTCAAGCCGCCGGACCAAGGTGGTAATTTTTCGTTGGGCATCGGAACTGGCTTTACCAACGGGACCACCTGAAAACTCCAACTCCTCTAGAACCAGTTCCGCTTTCCCAGTAGACAAATGATCCATTATCTTTTTTCGGAAGGATTCCGATTGTCCCCGAAGAGACAAGACCAAGGTCTGAAGGTCAACTTC
>MSYE01000158.1 GCA_002176905.1 bacterium F11
GACAGGAATCACCATGATTCCACCAATTTTAAGTTGATCTTTTAAAGGAGCAGGAATGATTTTGGGGGCGGCGGTCACAACAATGCCATCGAATGGACCCTTTTCAGGCCATCCATTAAATCCGTCTCCTTCTTTTACGGTGACATTTTTATAACCCAAAGTCTGAAGACGCTTCTCGGATTCCAAAGCAAGCTCTTTAACAATTTCAATGGAGTAGACCTGTTTGACAATGGCGGCAAGAACAGCCGCTTGATAACCAGATCCTGTACCAATTTCTAAGACCACATGATCTGGTTTAGGATTAAGAAGTTCGGTCATGGCCGCCACCATATAGGGTTGAGAAATAGTTTGGCCATAACCAATGGCAAGCGGATGATCGTCATAAGCCAAATGTTGCACCGCGGTCGGAACAAACAAATGACGTTTCACCGTTTTCATAACAGAAAGCACTTGAGGATTTTTAATGCCACGCAATTCAATTTGATGGTGCACCATTTTATGTCTCTCTTGTGTAATTATTTTGCGCTCGGCTTTCGCCGATATCGACATTAAGAGAAGAAGAAAAAAGGAGAAAGTACATGTTGAGATTCGATCGATTAACATACAAAGCTCAGGAATCCCTTGAGAAGGCTGTCACCATAGCCAAAGAGAATTTTCATCAAGAAATTGATGTGGATCATCTCTTCTTGGGACTCTTAAGTATTCCTGATAGCCTGGTCATAACCCTGCTCAATAAAATCAATGTTAATATTATCGCTTTTAAGAAGGATATTGAGGCTCTTATTCAGGGAAAACCACAAATAAAAGGATCAAACCTCCAAGAGCACATATCTCAACATCTCCAAAATATACTCGAACAAGCAGAGAAAGAATCCCAGAAAATGGGAGATCAATACATCAGTGTTGAACATATCTTTTTGGCCCTCATTAAAGAGCCACAATCATCTCTAATAGAAATATTAGCCAAACACGGATTACATAAAGAAGGAATTGAGAAGGTTCTTAAAGACGTTCGTGGTGCACATCAGGTCACAGATCAAAATCCGGAAGGGAAGTATCAGTCTCTCGAAAAATATGGAAAAGATCTC
>MSYE01000159.1 GCA_002176905.1 bacterium F11
ATCCAGATTGGTGATAAGGTCAAAGGGAACCTCTGGACCCAATCCGTATTTTAGGAGTTCCTCATGGGCCAACTGTTGAAATCGCTGATCCTCCCTCTCGTTTTCACTTGTTCGCCGTAGGAATCCTTCAAAGAACTCATGGCGAAAAACACGATTCAGAAGAAACGTTTTGGCTTCTGCGGGGGTCGCGCCATAATCGGTCATGATTCTCCTGACGAGATCTTCTGGATGAACTTCCTTTTTTAAGAACGCCGTGCTCATCTCAAGGGTGTTAAGTTCATAATGCTTAACTTTAGAAAGCCTGATTCTCATTCTCGATTTTACTGTGTCTTCTGAGAAAGGTTCTTTATGCATCTCGCATAACTTGGCGATGGGATCATCTGATTTCAACACAACCCGTAACAGACGGCGATCCCCATCGCTTTCCCTCAACTTTGTCTTATCATCCAATTGAATATCGATGACTTTCCTTTTCTTTTCTCTTCCATGGTGTTTCAAGTCCAAATCATTTGTTCGTAAGGTTATGTTTCCTTCTTTCCCCATTTGAAGTTCATCGATCATGATATTCTGAAGCATGCGGGCTGCTGTTTTCTGCAAATTGATATCGTCTAAATCCTCGTCCTTAAATTTCTTTTTTCTTTTGACATCCTCGTCTTCATCAATTTTTGAAGGGAGAACTTTCATTCCAACCGCTTCTTTCAAAACCTGTTCCTGCACATCAGGAGGCAAAGCGGCAACATCCCTTAGAACAAGATCGATTTGATCTGAGAAGGCTGTTGTATGAATTGAAAAATCAGTTCCTCCGCCTCTTGTGTCCGTTTTTCTGATGTCAACTCTATCTCTGGCTTCACGATAGGCCGGTGAAAGTCTCGTGTACATTCCTTCCAGGGCGGCTCTTTTTCCTTTCGTAAGCTTGTCATATTCTCTACGGCGGGGCTCCAAAAGTTCTCTGCCCAGGTTCGCCCTCATGCAAAAAGCCCCGGGAAACAAGGTTTTTTCAATGGCCGCGGTGAAAATTACCCCCCCCTCTGTTTGGGTGTGGGCTCCTCTGTCTTTCTCATGAGGAGTGGGTGATATGATGTCG
>MSYE01000160.1 GCA_002176905.1 bacterium F11
GATCACCATCGGTTGGATGCGGAACAATCCAAGGTCCCAAAAGATGTTGAAGCGGCAGGAGGGTCGATAAATTTAACAAGAGGCTGGGACCAAATATAAAAAGGAGGTGTCCCGACCAATACTCCATGGGCAAGAGAAAAATAAACAACATAAACAAACTTGAGAGAAAGGCCGCTTTCTCAATAACCAGTTTGGTTGAAGAAAGCCCTTTGCTTTTGACATAGAAACCATGCCGCGTGATACCAACGGTTGGCCATTGGCCTGTTAAGATTCTTCCAGAAAGGGTATGCCAAGCTTCATGCAAGACCCATGCGGTTCCAAGGGAGAGAATCCCCGTAAAGAGATCCCTTTCCCAATTTTGTGTCCCTAAAGCCTCACCAAGAAGAGCCGAAAACACAACAAGCAATACCACTGGAAAAAGGTTTAACAACCATAAAATCGCACTTCTCTGGCTTCTGTGACGAACCGTAACATCTTGGTTAATATCATAGAGTTCCCACAGGGTTTCAACTTCATCAGAATTTAAATTGAATGCCGCAATGGGAACAGCAAGATCCGATTCGGTTGGTAAGGTATTCAATCTCTCCGCGTATTCAATCACCAGAAGAAGAGGAACATAGACCGAGCGAATGGGAATCGTTGCTCCCAATGCTATCCTATGCCCAGGAATTTTCCACCATTTCCCTTTTCTAGAAATTTCTCGAGCGGTTTCTCGAAATCGGTGGAGGAATCTTGCCTCAAAATGACCGACAAGTTGATAAGCCCGGCGATCCACGTATCTCATCTCTTCGAGGCTCCCATCGTAAAGACTCACCAAGAGAAGATCTTCCTTTTGATTAACCCGGATAATGAGATTGTCTTTAACCCTTCTTGAGATGGGCGTTGCGACCTTAAGTGAAATGAGGGATTTTATGTCATCGAGAAGTTTCTTTTCCATTTCCGGTTGAGGATAAAAATTCTTTACATCACCTTTTAAGTCGGGTGTCATGCTCCAAAAGTTTCGGAAGTACATGGTTTCGACCCATTGATGCGCTTGTTTGACGGTTTCTTCTGTTTTTCCTCCTACCC
>MSYE01000161.1 GCA_002176905.1 bacterium F11
GAGAAGACGTCCATTTGTTTCGAAAGAGAATTTATGGTGCCATTCCTCTTGATAAGACAGCCATGGTGCGAGATGAGCTTGATGGTGTGCTTTATCGGGCCTACCAAGCTTTGAAAGATCCCCAAAAGAGAAGCCAACCATTGGTAAGGTGGATTACTGCAGTGAAATCGTACCAGGCCCTTCTGGATTCCGCAGAATGGATTCCTCGGACATTTCTTCTTGCTCGCGATGAGCGTGTAATGTATAGGTCAAGTCCAATTGCGGCGCGTGTTTTGGATATGCTCTGTGAGGCGGCCAAACGCGCGGATCCGACGCGCTTGGTATCTCCCTTCGAAGGTGTGGAGACGTTGGTGTCCCTTGAGAGGGATGTTGAAAGTGATGTTGTTGCAAATGGAAAGGTATGGAGGATGAGAAAGGATGACCCTCGGGGATTGGAACGTCACCAGGATCCCTTAAAGACCAATTCTTTATCAGGAGAATTGTTTATGAGAATGAAGGAAGTGGGTCAGAAAGGGTGGAACGGAGCCCCTCAACACTACCGATGGATCTTGACTGGTCCCAGGATGAATGTGAAGGTGTTTGTTGAGGAAATGGATCAGCTGTTAGAATCCACCAGCTTCGAGGTTCAAGGAGCCCTTCAAACTTTTATGGAGTCCGATGATTTGTGGGGAAGAATGATGACCGGTATTACCGAACGATGTCAGGGTCGATTAATCGAATTCCAGAAAAGATACGATTCCAAACCTGACACCAACATGGTGACCTCTCTTGTTACGGGAGAGGCATGGGATTTAACAGGGGCCACCCCGGCTCATGAGTTGGATCACAGCGTTATGGCGTTGGTATCGGCTTCCATTGCAGCAATATATTCCCTTCTGGTTTATATTGGGTGGAGGATTTGGATCTTAAAGAGAGGCCCACCTGAAAATTGGGATCAAATTAAGAAAGACCTCCGCCAATATCCCTTTTCCTACCTTCCCCGCAAGATCAATCCTATAGGCAACAAACCCGGTGTTTTCATTCGTGCCATGGCCCTTTCCACGAATGATCACCATCGTCTCTTAAGA
>MSYE01000162.1 GCA_002176905.1 bacterium F11
GGCCAAGGCAACTGGCAATCCCCGCTTTGCTTGGGACGCCTACCGACGTTTTATCCAGATGTTTGGAGATGTTGTTTTTGGTGTGGGAAAATCGAAATTTGAACATTCTCTTGATGAGTCCAAGAAAGCCAAGGGAGTCAAAGCCGATACGGATCTCGATACCAACGATCTTAAACAGGTAGTAACAAAATTTAAAATGATCTTCCTGGAGGGAACAGGTCAAAGCTTTCCTCAAGATCCATGGGTTCAGCTTAAAGCGGCTCGTGATGCGGTTTTCCGATCCTGGGGAAATGAGCGGGCTGTGACCTATCGACGCATGGAAAGGATTCCTGATGATTTGGGAACAGGGGTCAATATCCAAGCCATGGTGTTTGGAAATATGGGGAACGATTCTTGAACTGGAGTTGGATTTACCCGAAATCCTTCAAATGGAAAACGAGAATTCTATGGTGAGTATCTCATTAACGCACAGGGAGAAGATGTTGTGGCGGGAACGCGTACCCCCAAACCCATCAAAGAATTGGAGAAAGAAATGCCGGTTGTTTTTAAACAACTCCGTTCCATTACGGACCGTCTTGAAAAACATTATCGGGATATTCAGGATTTTGAATTCACCATTGAGAAGGGAACTCTTTATATGCTCCAAACCCGGGCTGGGAAAAGAACAGCCCAGGCTGCTATTAAAATTGCGGTTGATATGGTGAAAGAGAATTTCATTTCAAAAGAGGAAGCTCTTTTGCGAGTCAACCCCGAACAAATTAATCAACTTCTCCATCCTGTCTTAGATCCTGGTTCTCAATTAACAGTTTTGACCAAGGGGCTTCCGGCTTCTCCCGGCGCTGCAACAGGGAAAGTTGTTTTCACTGCTGATGCGGCAGCTGAACGGGGCGAATCCGAAGCCGTTTTGTTGGTTCGAACCGAAACCAATCCTGATGATATTCATGGGATGGCAGCGGCAAAAGGAATCTTAACGGCTAGAGGAGGAATGACGTCCCATGCTGCTGTTGTGACCAGGGGGATGGGGATCAATTTGGGTAGCCATATGCAGGAGAGCCGCACTCTGGGC
>MSYE01000163.1 GCA_002176905.1 bacterium F11
GGTCTGGAATATACCTTAAGATTTGAGTCAAAAACCAAGACAAGAAAGCAGCGATGGCAATCCAAGCATACAGGTGTCTCATGATTTGGAATTTGGGATCAACAGCTTCCGTCCAAAAACCAGGTTGAAACATCTGATGAACGTCAATAATGGTGCCGAGATTAACCACCATCAAAACAAACAACACAATCAGAACGGTTGTGGTCCATATTTTTGTTTCGGAGGGAAAGTGATTCTTGAAATGGTCAAAGAAACTATCTTGTTCAGGGTCGTTTTTATGGGCATTAATTCGGGCCAAATATATTTGTTTGATTTTTTCCTTGCGCGTATCCACTTCATCTTGTGTTAACGGGGGATCCTCAGTGGCATTTATTTCTTGGACGCGTCTATTTAAATCACTTTTTGCTTTCGTGTAAGGATCATCATATTGACGCATCCTGGCGGCTATGGCGGGTTTGACAATGAGATAAAGGAACAGGAGCAAACAGATTAAAAATATAGATAAAGGATTAAAGAGGGAGTCCCGAAGCAAAGAGAGCCCTGGTTTAGAGGCGGCCATAGGCTCAATAACATGACGAACCAAAAATTCCGGAAAGGCAGCTGTGGAACCCAGGTGGCCTTCGAAGAAAGGAGCCACCTCAAAGCTAATCCACCAACCCAGAGCCAAATAAAGGAAGTATTGATAGAAATACATCCCAATCACTTTTATTCCCCCCACTTGGGCAGCGGGTCCAAATTGGATCTGGAGCATCATTCGCAAGAAAGACACCTTGTTCATAACAAGAGCCATGATTTCAAGGGAAAGGAATAAGACGAGCACCAGGGGCAAGATAATGGCGGCCAAGGTGGAAGGTTCTCCGTATCCCGGAAAGATAAGGGCCATTGAGCTTGGATGTAGAAGTGCTACCCCCGCAATTCCCAAAATAAGACCCAACTGCTACACGTACCGCAGGACAAATCCAATTAAGAAAACCCTTGCCAGAACTCTTTCCCAGGGCTAGTTTTCCCAGGCCAAACGAGGCTCATTCACGGACTTAATGTAGGCGGGAAGAAT
>MSYE01000164.1 GCA_002176905.1 bacterium F11
GAACATCTCCATCGTCACAACAACGAAATCCGATAAAAAGGCATTTGAGCTATTGTCGGCAGTGGGTGTTCCCTTTGCACAGAAAAAAGTCAATCTGAATTAAATCTAAGGAGATAAAAGTGGCGACATACGCATGGATGGCCAAAATGAGGAAGCCCCAAAAATTCGCGGTTCGATTTCGGAATCGATGTCGACTCTGCGGCCGATCACGAAGTGTATATCGCGATTTTGGTCTCTGCCGAATTTGTTTTAGAAGCCTGGCCCATAAGGCACAAATCCCAGGTGTTGTTAAATCAAGTTGGTAGTTTGGCTCGCCATAAGTAGGGTGAGCTATTGTTGAAGGGTAAATAATTTAAAGGAAAATATATGTCTGACACAATTGGAAATATGCTGGCACAAATTTCGAATGCGAACCACAAGTTCAAAGAATCTATTGAGATGCCTTCATCGAAATTGAAAATTGAAATTGCTCGTGTTTTAAAAGAAGATGGTTACATCAGCCATTACCGTGTTGTTCAAGATCGAAAACAAGGTATGTTGAAGATTAATCTTAAATATACCCCACAAAAAGAGAGGGTGATTCAAGGGATGGAGCGGTATTCCCGTCCAAGCCTTCGTGTCTATCACGGATGGCAAGATTTGCCCATTGTCCAAAATGGACTCGGAGTGGCCGTTGTTTCTACTTCAAAAGGCGTCATGTCAGGGAACAAGGCAAAACAAAGCAAGCAGGGTGGAGAAGTCCTCTGCTTGGTCTGGTAAAGGATTTAGAAAAAAATGGAAACACAAGTTGAAAAAATAGGACGCAAAAAAAAGAGTCAGGTGTTATCTCGTTTGGGACGAAAACCTGTTGTGATTCCAGACGGAGTGAAGGTTACGATTGACAAATCATTGGTGAAAGCGGAAGGAAAACGGGGGAATTTAAGCTGGTCTCTCCCCTCTCTGATAACGGCGAAGATTGAGGAAAAAACCGTGGTACTTTCTCCCAAAACGGTTAATTCGGAAACCAAAGCATTTCATGGTCTTTCTCGAAAATTGATTTTGAATATGATTGAG
>MSYE01000165.1 GCA_002176905.1 bacterium F11
AACCGCCCCAACCATTGCACCTAAGAAAGGAGCAATAAGAAAGTACATCATCTCACGAACATAGAAAGCATCCCAAAACAAAAGACCTCTGCTGGAGGCAACAAGGCTAAATTCCTTAATATCCTCAAACATATCCGGACCTTCCATAACCCACCATACTTTGGCGTTCCGGGCCTCCTGTAACGGTCGAAGATCGTAATTATCCGGTGTTTTGAGAGAAGCAAACTCGTGATCTTTAATTTTTTCCCACAATTCCGGCCCTTCTAAGCCCTCCCACTGCGGCTTAAATTTTTGTGACCCTACTTTCTTAACCTCTCCTGTTTCCGGGTCCGTTTTGTCTGTCATTTCCTGAAAGGTGGAGGAACCCGATGCTTGGATGTATCCGATACGTTTGAGATCCGCTTTTTGGATATCCCAAGCTCGAAGCTCATTGGTAACTTTTCTTATTTTCCGAACCTTTCCAGTCGGATCTTTCATTTCTTCCCACCTTGGTAAAGGAACCAATTCCATTGCTCGGTTTAACTTCTCATACAACTCATTTAAAATTCTATCCCTTTCATCGGCCTGTTCATCCGGAAGGGCCATAGCTTGATCAAACTTCTCTCCTAAGAGGAGCGAGAAAGATTCAAAAGTACTGTTGAGCATTGAGGCGGGATTGTGTGGAGAATCAGGCTCATCATCCCCCAACCTGTTTATGTCCAATTTGGCGGCTTTGGCCGACTCCTTAATAACGTCCCACTCGGCTTGGACTATGAATTTATCTCCTTCAATATCAATCTCTACGAATCCTCCACCTTTGCCTTTTTCCCATGGAGCCGGGGGAACTGTTTGGAAGGTGGTATGGAAATTGTTCTCCAATTTCATTCCGTAGCCTGCCAAAAAAACATTGTCGATCGTTACCATGTTATCGAGATTTTGGATAAATATTTCCGTAATATTTCTCCTTTTCAACCTCACGATAGGGGGTTCGGTTTCAGGCCCCACTTTCATGAGTAACGCCGGGAAAACCCATCCGTGTCCTTCTGGTTTTTCGCCCAATTCGTAGAGCACTTG
>MSYE01000166.1 GCA_002176905.1 bacterium F11
CATTAGAACCGTAAAGGGAATAGATGATTTTCAATCAATGGCTGAGGATGACGGGCGACGGATACATCGTTGGATAAAAGAGAAGAAACAATTTCCAGATTTAATGTTGCTTGATGGCGGGAAAGGCAAGCGCCTGCCACTTAAACACATCGGACGCTGCAGACGAATAGAGGGGAGCAGAAATCGTGAGCACGCGAGAGAAATAAAAAAAAAGAAAAACCAAGAAGAGGTATGGGTTCGCACAAATATTGTTATCAATGCGGGAGGCCCATTTGTTGATGAAATTCGCAAGCGGGTAAAGGGGGGGGGATTTAATTCCCTTATTGACCGTGTGGCGGGAGCTCACTTGGATGTTTATCCGGCAATAACAAAAGGATCTTATTATGTCACAGCCGATGATGCCCGGTTGGTTTTTGTTCTAACCAGAAATGAAGATGGTCTTGAATATAGTCGAATTGGAACAACCGAGCGGGTGATTCGAATGGGGCAAAGTTCAGATAATCCCATTGCCTCTGAGAAAGAAATCCAATATCTCAAAAGCCTTGTGAAGGAATTTTTTCCCAGTGTTAATCTTTCGGCCGATACCATTCTTAGAATCGATTCCGGTATCCGCCCTTTGGCCAAACAAGAATCCAAATCAGCTTTTCAAAAATCAAGAGAACACCAAATTTTGGAAGAAAGTGGTCTGTATCATGTAATGGGAGTTAAGCTAACCGATTTTCGACGTGTGGCAGAAGAATTAATGAGAACCATCCCTTGGCGCAAATACGAATTGAAGCGCCACAATAAACGAAATATCAGTTTGGCCCCTCTTCGTTCAGGATCTTCTTCACTTTTATATGAAGAGGAAACCCCGAAAGACATCCTCTATCGAACAATGGTTATCCATTGGAGTGATTATTACCAAAGGAGACGTGGATTGCGACCCATTGTGGAGAGAAAGGAAAATCCAGGAAAGCTAAAAAAGCAATTTGAAGAGATGAAACAACTGAAGAACTTCGACGATAATGAGTTTGAGATAGGTGACTAAAAACGCCTACAAAATTAAACATGTTTATTGACCATGGTTTAATCACCATGAATCAAATTAATAAGATAAAATAAATGGTTGTTATAACAACAAATCCTCTCTAGGTGTGGTAATGTTTCCCTTATGAATGGAATGGATCAATTAGCAAAAAAAATACATCAAGCGGCTGCTGAGCTCCTTAAGCTCAGAAAGGATAAAAGTCAACTGCAATCGGAGTTGGACCTTTTGCGTCAAGAACTCAAGCAGTTTCATTCAACTTTACGGGAAAATGAGCATATTAGGCGAGAACAAGATCAATTGAAGTCAAAGTTGGAAAGATTAAACCGTAAACTGGAAAAGTTATTGTCAACAGAGTTGGCATTAACAGATGTTTTATAGGGGATGAATGATGCCTCATATTGTGAATGATCGGGTTCGTGTTCAAATATTTGGACGAGAATATGAAATGGATCCGGGTGGATTAACTCCGCTCGAAGTTCAAAGTTTGGCCGGATATGTTGATGAGAAGATGCGGGACATAGCCGATCGTTTTAATGTCGTTGACACTCAGAAAATTGCTGTTTTGGCCGCTATCAATATTGCTCTCGACTATCTTCAATTAAGAGAAAGAACCAATACAAGTGAAGATGCTATTACCCCAAGAATTGAGAACCTCTGTCAGGTGCTGGATCAGGCAATAAACTCAAAAATATAAATATGGACTTATTTCAAATTATTCAACCGAAAGAAGCAAATGAATCGGCCCCACTGGGTGCACGCATGGCACCTCGGGACTGGGGGGAATTCGTTGGCCAAGAACATCTGGTCAATTCTGAGAGTCCGTTAAGACGCGCCATTGAAGTGGATCGGTTGGGTTCCAGTATTTTTTTTGGTCCACCTGGTTCGGGGAAAACAGCTTTGGCTCGAATGGCAGCAAAAAAATCTCACTCCGCGATTGAGTTTATTAACGCGGTAACAGGAGGCGTACCTGAGATTCGACAGGTGGTACGAAAAGCAATTGAGCGAAAACGGATTGAGCAAAAACGCACCCTTCTCATAATTGATGAGATTCATCATTTCAATCGGTCACAGCAAGATGCTCTTCTCCCGGATGTTGAGAAAGGAAACCTCACCTTAATTGGATTAACAACAGAAAACCCTTATTTTTATGTCAATGCGGCTCTTATGTCGCGATCCACGGCTTTTGAATTTAAGATGTTAAACGATGAGAATCTTGATCAGATCCTTGAGATGACATTGAATGACGAAGGAAGGGGATATGGGGAATATCAAATAACGCTTCTCCAAGAAGCCCGGAAACATTTTTTGCGTTCGGCCAGTGGGGACGCCAGGCGTCTTCTTAATAATTTGGAGTGGGCTGTATTGAGTGCGTCTCCATCGAAGGATAAACCCATCATCATTGATTTGGCCCTTGCTGAACAAGCTTGTCAAAAAAGATCCATCAAATACGACAAGAAAGGGGATGAGCATTACGATATTATTTCGGCCTTCATAAAATCGTTAAGAGGAAGCGACCCGGATGCGGCACTGTATTGGATGGCCAAAATGTTAATGGCAGGGGAGGATCCACGATTTATTGCTAGACGGCTGATGATTTTTGCTGCTGAAGATGTGGGCAATGCCGATCCGCGTGCCGTGACCGTGGTTTCTTCTGTGGCTCAGATTATTGAAATGATTGGCATGCCCGAAGCACGAATACCGTTGTCTCAGGCTGTGACTTTTCTGGCCACAGCACCCAAATCCAATGCCTCTTATTTGGCTATCAATAGAGCTTACACAGAAGTGGAAAAAGGTCCAATTCGACGGGTCCCTGATCATCTAAAGGATTCCGCTCGTGACGGAAAATCATTGGGCCATGGTCAAAACTACCTTTATCCCCACAACTTTCCCGATCATCATGTTCGACAACTTTATATGCCAACACCAAAAGTTTTTTATGAGCCCACAACCCAGGGATATGAGGCCATGATTCGCGAACGTCTTCAAAAGTGGCGCAATAACAATTCGTTCTGATGAATCCCTCTCAATTGAGGGAAGCCAAAAATTGGCTCCGCTCCCACCTTGTCGCGCTTCGAAAAAATCAAAAGATGCCCAATCGTTTGAAAGCCAATTTGTCAATTGCCCGCCAAGTTGTTGGATCAAAGATGTTCAGAGAGGCCAATGTCATCGCAACTTATCTCCAATTTGGATCCGAGGTTTCAACAAATACCATTATTGAACAAGCCTGGTTGAAAGGGAAAACCGTGGTCATTCCAAATACCCAAAAGGGATTTGGACAAACATTTTTTACTTCCTATTGCCCTGGTGATTCTTTAAAAAAAACCTCTTATGGCCCCTTGGAAAAGGTCAAATCTGATGAGAGAATACCCTCTCGCCGTATTGATTTGAATTTGGTTCCTGGCTTGGCTTTCGATCGGTCGGGATTTCGTTTGGGGTATGGTGGGGGAGTTTACGACAGGCTTATATCCCAAACCAGAAATGCGGTTCAAATCGGCCTTTTTTTCTCTTTTCAGGAGCTCTTTTCTGTGCCAAGAGCTCGATTTGATCAAAAACTTGACGTTATTTTGACGGAAAAAGGTCTCATTCAGCCGAAAATTATGAGGCAAAATCGTCCTCGATTCTGATAAAATCGGTCCTTATGTCAATACTTGAAATCATCAAACATCCAAAAGATCTTCGAACCATTCGACCTGAGCTTCTCTCTGAACTCTCAAGAGAAATTAGGGATAAAATCATTGAGGTTACCTCTCAAACGGGAGGTCACCTTGGTGCTTCACTTGGTTGCACAGAACTCGCGATAGCCCTCCATTATGTTTTTGAATCCCCAAAAGACAAAATGATTTGGGATACGGGACATCAAGCCTATGCCCACAAACTTCTCACAGGGCGATTTGATCGATTTCATACCCTCCGACAATATAAAGGGATTAGTGGTTTTCTCAATCGAAGCGAATCTGAACATGATTCATTCGGAGCAGGGCATGCGTCTACGGCCATTTCCGCTGCCTTGGGATTTGCCGTTGCCAGAGATAAGCTGAATCAAGATCATCGGGTGGTCGCCATTGTGAATGATGGATCTCTTTCGGGTGGGATGTCATTTGAAGGACTTCAGAATGCAGGGAATATCGGTTCGGATTTGTTGGTAGTTTTAAATGATAATCAAATGTTTATATCACATCGGGTGGGAGCGATCGGAGCCTTTCTTGCAAAATTCTTAACAGGAGGACTCTATCAGAGCCTGGAGCGACGTGTTCAGAAATTTTTAACCCGAATCCATTTTTGGGGAGCCAAGCTTCTCCGTTTGGCCAAGCGGGTCAAGGTTTTGCTGTTCCCGGGACTTCTTTTTGAAGAAATGGGATTTAGTTATTTGGGACCGGTCAATGGTCATGATTTGCATAAGATGATAGAGATTTTGGAAGCTGTTAAGAAAATGAAAGGCCCTATTCTTCTGCATGTCGTTACAAAAAAAGGAAAGGGGTATGATCACGCAGAAAAAGATCCCATTAAATTTCATGGGGTAAGCGAATGGGATCCAGCAACTGGTCAAATGAAAAAATCTTCCGGTGTGGCTCCCACTTACACGAAAGTATTCGGGCGCGCTTTGTGCAAATTGGCAAAAGACGATCCGAAAATTGTGGGAATTACGGCCGCCATGCCAGAGGGAACCGGGCTGGATTTGTTTCGAGACAAATTTATTGAAAGGTACTACGATGTGGGATTGGGTGAACAACACGCGGTCACATTCGCCGCTGGGTTGGTGTGCGGTGGGATGAAACCGGTTGTGGCCATCTATTCCTCTTTTCTTCAACGCGGGTATGATCAAATTGAGCATGATGTCGCACTCCAAAAATTGCCCGTGGTTTTTTGTCTGGACCGCGCGGGTATCGTCGGTGATGATGGTGCCACCCATCATGGCGTTTTTGATTTGTCTTATCTTCGCATGATTCCCAATATGACCATAATGGCCCCGATGGACGAAAATGAGCTTCAACATATGTTAAAGACAGCAATCAATCATAGTCAAGGCCCTGTGGCCATTCGTTATCCACGTGGGGCCGGAGTCGGAGTTCCTTTGGATTCAATGTTTCACTTGCTCCCATGGGGTCGAGGAGAAATTGTTCGAGAAGGAACAGGGTTTGCTCTGATGGCAATTGGCAACATGGTTAATCCCTCTCTCTCAGCAGCTGAAAAATTGGCTGAAAGAGGACTTAATGTGAAAGTAATCAATTCACGGTTTGTTAAACCAATTGACAGACAATGGCTTCTGCAAAACTTAAAAGACATTCACACCGTTCTTACCGTTGAGGAAAATGCTTTGGTTGGTGGTTTTGGTAGTGGTATCAAAGAATTGCTCGAAGGTGAGGATATTCGCGTGAGATGCTTAGGAATTCCTGATAAATTTATTGAGCACGGCACTCAGCCCATGTTAAGAAAATCCATCGGTTTGACGGATGAGGGAATTGCCCAAGCTTTGATGAAAATTCAAAAAATGCCTAATATTCCCTCCTCGGCATTCCCTTCGTAACGGTCATTAAAAAACCTCATTTAAAAAACAAACAAAGACTAGATGTGCTTCTTCTGGAATTGGGACTTGTCTCCACCCGTGCCAAGGCACAGGCCCTTATTATGGCGGGAAAAGTGAAAGTGGACAAAGATCTTGTGCGAAAGAGTGGGACGCTTGTTTCCAATACGCAAAAGATATCTCTTCTCGAAGGTCCTGCTTTTGTTTCAAGAGGGGGAGAGAAGCTTGAGGGAGCTTTAGCGGATTTTAACCTTTCTCCTCTTGATCAGGACTGTCTTGACGTTGGCTCTTCAACTGGTGGTTTCACCGATTGTCTTTTGAAAAAGGGGGCCAAAAAAGTTGTCGCAGTCGATGTGGGAAAAGGACAACTGGATATCTCGTTAAGAACCCATCCGCGGGTTGATGTTAAAGAGAAAACCCACATATTGGTTCTTAACCCTGAGGATTTGGATCCAAGACCAAGTTTTGTTACCATCGATGTGTCGTTTATTTCCTTGAAAAAGGTCCTTCCTCATATTCGAGAATTGTCAGCGGAAGGAGCCACTTTTTTGGTGCTGGTGAAACCCCAATTTGAAGTGGGTCCAAAAGTTCTAAAAAAAGGTGTTGTTCGTTCAACATTGATTCAAGAAAAAGTGGTGGAGGAAATTCGAGAATTTGCAACGTCGAATGGATTTAAGGATAACGGCATGTATCCTTGTCGTTTAAAAGGACCCAAAGGAAATCAGGAATATTTTGTTTGGCTCACAAAAGAGTGAAATTGGTTTAAATGGATTAAAAAATGGCTTCAACATTTCCCTTCAAAGAAATTGAAAAAAAATGGCAAAAAGTTTGGCTGGAAAAGGGTGTTGATCAAACCCCTGTTCCCGCCAATGGCCAGGAGCCCTATTACATCCTTGTCATGTTTCCTTATCCTTCAGGAGACCTTCATATGGGGCATGTTCGAAATTACACCATTGGAGACATCCTGGCTCGATACCACAGGAAAAAGGGACGGGCTGTGATGCATCCCATTGGTTGGGATGCCTTTGGCTTACCAGCTGAAAATGCGGCCATTCAACGCAAGACCCACCCATCAAAATGGACCTTGTCCAATATCGAGAATATGAGGGGTCAACTTAAGTCCTTGGCGATCTCATATGATTGGGATAAAGAATTTGCGACGTGTAATACCAATTATTATCGATGGAATCAGTGGATCTTTATCAAAATGTTTGAAAAAGGATTGGCCTACCGAAGAAAGGCCCCAGTTAATTGGTGTCCGGAAGACAAAACTGTTTTGGCCAATGAACAAGTTCACGACGGGAAATGCTGGCGATGTGATTCAACGGTGATCCAGAAAGAATTGGACCAGTGGTTTTTTAAGATAACGGAATATTCTCAGGAACTACTGGATGGTCATGATCAATTAAAACCTGACAAGGGTAAGCACGGGTGGCCAGAACAGGTTCTCACCATGCAAAAGAACTGGATTGGCCGTTCACAGGGGGCCTATGTTGATTTTGATTGTGGAGAGGATAAAATTCGTGTTTTCACAACAAGGCCCGACACCTTATTCGGTGCCACTTTTATGGTTTTGTCACCCGAACATCCGCTGGTATCCAAAATTACAAATCCTCAGCAGCAGGAAGACATCAATCGCTACAGAGAAAAAGCCAAGCGTCTAACCAAATCAGATAGAACCTCAGAGCTGCGAGAAAAAACCGGTGAATTCACAGGCGCCTATGCCATCAATCCGGTTAACGGTGAAAAAATACCGATATGGATTGCTGATTATGTTTTGACGGATTATGGGACCGGAGCCATTATGGCGGTCCCTGCCCATGATCAACGGGACTTTGATTTTGCTAAAAAATACAACATCCCAATTGTTCAAGTTATTGAGCCGACCAATATAAAATTGAAAGACCCATTGGAAAAAGCGTTTGAAGAGGAAGGGGTGCTTATTAATTCTGGGGAGTTCAATGGAATACCGACTGCCGAAAGCAAAGAGAAAATTGCAGAAAGTCTTAAGAGTAAAGGGAAAGGTGAATCAACAATCACCTATAAGCTGAGGGATTGGCTTTTATCAAGACAACGTTATTGGGGAACACCCATTCCGATGGTTCATTGTAAGAATTGTGATGTTGTCCCTGTTAATGAAAAGGATCTTCCCATAGAGCTTCCGGAGGACGTTGAGTTAACGGGTGGGGGCGACTCTCCTTTGTCAAAAGTGGCCTCTTGGCTAAATGTTCCTTGTCCGAAATGTGGATCTCCTTCAAAAAGAGAGACCGACACAATGGATACTTTTGTTGATTCCTCTTGGTATTATGCGCGTTATATCAATCCCCAATGCACCACGGTACCAGTAGACAAAAAGGAATCTGATCCTTGGTTGCCTGTTCATCAGTATGTCGGTGGTATTGAGCATGCCTGTATGCATCTGATTTATTCGCGGTTCTTTCATAAGGTATTACGGGATTTTGGTTTGCTGAGTTCAGATGAACCGTTTGGTTCCCTTTTGACCCAAGGGATGGTCACCTTGGGAGGGAGTGCTATGTCTAAGTCAAAAGGAAATACGGTTGACCCCACAGATGTGATCTCGAAATATGGGGCAGATGCCTGTCGATTGTTTATTATGTTTGCTGCCCCACCAACCCAACAACTCGAATGGTCAGATTCGCAAGTGGAGGGAATTTGGCGGTTTATCAACCGAATTTGGCGCCTTGCCCAGATGTTTTCGGAAGGGGATCAGGCCCGAACACCAAAAAGATCTCTGGAAGAGAAGGGGCAAAAAGTCAATCGAGATGATCTGGTCCAAAAAACCAATGAAACCATCAAGAAGGTAACTGAAGACATTGAAAAAGATTTTGGGTTTAATACCGCAATTGCAGCGATCATGGAACTTGTTAATACCATCTATCTGTATCCGGATCTCCGAGATCAGGTCTCTCGTGAGGCCATTGAGACTGTTCTGCAGCTTGTTTCTCCTTTTGCTCCCCATCTATCGGAGGAGCTCTGGCAACAAATGGGAAAGGGGGATCTTATCGTAACCTCTGAATGGCCATCTTATGATCCGAAAAAAATTGTCTCGAAATCCATGCAAATTGTGATTCAGATTAACGGAAAACTTCGGGATAAAATTGAAGTCGAAGCAAACGCCCAAAAAGATACGGTAACAACATTGGCCCTTCAGACCCTTCAGAATAAAGGACAAAAAATAGCTCCAAAACGGATTATCTACGTCCCTCATAAATTGGTAAATTTTGTTGTGCCGAACTAACTTAAATCCAAAACTAAAAGAGTGAGGAATGAATCAATGAAATTAAGACAGTTTCCGATCAAGCCCGGTTTTCTTGTTTTTGCCCTTGTTGTGACGTTCCCATTTTTTTCTGGTTGTGGTGGATTAAAATCAGAATATGTGCCCCCGGCCATCATTCTTCCTCCCCATGTCAAAAGCATTTCAGTTAAACCATTTGAAAATCAGACGTCCCAGCCTGGAATTGGTAACAAATTGTGGTTGGCCGTTACGGATGAGTTTATTAGAGACGGCCGAATAGCTTATGTGGATGACGTGAACAAATCAAACGCAGCTGTTGTTGGGACGGTCAAAAGATACGTTGAAACAGAGTTGAGTCACGATGTGAACCTGGTCCCGATAGAATATCAGCTGTGGGTTATCATGGATTTAAAATTCTTGGATCGGACAATCAATCAATATTTGTGGGAAGAGCCTTATCTTGAACAAAAGCTTCGTTATTTTGCTGAGACCGAACCAGGCGGAAAAACCATAGAAGAAGCGCGCGAAGAACTATGGGACCGTTTTGCCAATGATATTGTCAGAAGAACCATTGAAGGGTTTGGAACGGTAACCAGCTCTTCTCCGCGATCAGTCCCACATAAAAAATCGGAAGGAGATTATCCGCCTCCGAATTATCCTGATACCTCACCTTATTAAGTGCCAACCTATAAATCTGAACAATTCTTTTCTGATGTGAGCCGAGGAAAAATAAGCGGGGTCTATTTGTTTGATGGTCCGGAGAAATGGTTAAAGGAACGGGCCATTAAGAAAATAATTGATACCGTCTTAACAGACGAATCACGTGATCTCAATCTGGATCGATTTCATGGATCTGATTGCCGGGCCTCAGATGTGGTTAACGCCTTTCAAAGCATGCCCTTTCTTTCAGAGAAAAGGGTTGTAATAGTCCAAGAATCGGAGGAACTTACCTCTGGTGACAATCATATTATTGGAGAGGCTCTTTCGGTCCTTCCCCAGTCAACCGTTTTGGTTTTTGTTTATGATGGGAAGGCGGGTTTAAGAGAAGCAATTCCTGCCCAAGTGAGTTCCATCGGAACTGTGGTGACATTTTGGACTCCTTTTGCCAATCAGCTCCCTTCATGGATTGTTTCTGAAGTTCGTCAGCGGGGAAAAAGCATATCCTTTGGCGCGGCTCATACTCTGGCAGAATCCTGTCGGGATTTGCAGGAAATCTCCAGTGAATTGGACAAATTGTTTCTATTTATAGGTAAAAAGAACCAGATTGATGTTGAAGATATTCGAAACCATGGTTTGCCAGACGGAAGGGGAGATTTTAAAGGATTAGAGGAAGCCATATGGTCTCGTTCTCTTGCCGAGGGTCTTCATCAGGCTCAACTTTTGGGAGAGATGGGCATACGAGCAGAAGCCATTTTTCCCGTTTTTGAAAAGATTTTCAGAAACCTCATTTTGGCAAGATATTTATTGGAAAGGAAAGGATGGAACCGAACTGATGTCTACGCTGAGCTTGGTCTGAGGGGAAAAACCCGACAAGGACAATTGGATCAAGGGCTCCGCCAATACTCTTTAGAAGAGGTGTTGTCTGCTTTTAAGAAAATTGTGAAAGCCCATTTAGAACTAAAAACAGGGGCGCTTCAGAGTGATTTGGCAGTATCTCTCCTAACCCTGAACATTTTCAAGAAGAAGGATAAAAAGGCAAGAATATCAGCCCTTTGCTAGCAGGGCGATACGATCAGCCAGGCGAGAAATTTGACGGTTTGCAGCATTTTGATGAACGATGTTCCTGTTGGCGGCCTTTTTCCATGCAGATTGCGCAATTCTGAATTGATTTTTGGCTTTATCAACGTTCTTTTCGGAAATGGCTTTCAAAACATTTTTTGTAAGGGTTCGAACTTGGTGTCGAATCTTAAAATTATGGTTCCGTCGTTCAATATTTTGTCGTTTTGCTTTTAAAGCGGAGGCGTGCCGCATTATCTTTTTTGCCATGAATAAAACTCCTTTAAATTTGAGAGACCCTATCCTAGCAATCGAAGAGAGACCCTGTCAACACTCGAAAAAGGATGATTATCAATAATTAAATAATATGGAACTTAGGAAATTCACTCACCGCATAGGTTCTTTTACTTCAGCAACCCTCATTTCTCGAATATTGGGTTATATTCGTGATGCTTTGGTCGCGGCTTATTTTGGTGGGGGATTTGTAACCGATGCCTTTTATGCTGCGTTCCGCGTCCCCAATTTGTTGAGGCGATTCATGGGAGAGGGCTCGATGACAGCGGCTTTTATCCCTGTTTTTACAGATGTGGCCACCAAAAAAGGAGAAAAAGAGGCCAACCAATTCCTTAATGCTTTGATGTCCGGACTCCTTGCTCTTTTGTTTTTGATGGTCGTCCTAGGGGTGATTTTTGCCCCTGTTGTGGCAAAGGCAGTGGCATGGGGATTTGGCGATGAAAAACTTAAATTAACAATCGAGCTGATACGACTGGTTTTTCCCTTCCTTATTGTGATCTCTCTTGCTGCCCTCCTTACAGCCATTTTAAATTCGGTCGGTCGATTCTTTGTGCCCGCTCTTTCGCCTGCGGGATTATCAGTGGGAATGATCGTATTTATTCTCCTTCTATCCTCTAAGATGGCCTCGCCCATTCATGGCCTGGCCATCAGTGTTGTGGTCGGAGGACTTATCCATTTTTTGGTTCAAATACCTTCTCTCTATCGGGCTGGATTCCATTTGAAATTGGTGACCCCGTTCTCCCATCCTCAAGTAAGAGACTTCTTTATACTTTTGCTACCGACCATTCTTGGCCTTTGTGCGGATCAAATTAATGCCTTTGTTGATCAGGTTTGTGCCAGCTTTTTAAGAGATGGATCAGTGACCGCACTATACAATTCAAACCGTATTATGCAACTCCCATTGGCTTTGTTTGGAATTGCGGTTTCAAGTGTGGCCTTGCCGGCACTTTCAAAATCAGCCAGCCTCGAAAACAAAATCGAATTTAAAGAAACCTTGCATTTTTCACTCCGCATGGCCAACTATGTCTTAATCCCTTCCACAATTGGTCTTCTCGTTTTGGGATATCCCATCATCCAACTTCTTTTCGAACATGGGCTTTTTTCGGCTTATTACACCAAGTTAACATGGAAAGCACTCTGGCCCTATGCTCTTGGACTTCCCGCTTATTCTGCGGTCCGTATTTTGGCAACCTCCTTTTATGCCCAGAAAGACACCAAAACACCGGTTCGGATCGCCTTGTGGGCGATGGTCTTACACGTTGTGGGGAATTTAATTCTGATGTGGAAGTATGAGATAACGGGATTGGCTATTTCAACGGCGGTGGCGGGATGGTTTCAGGCGATATGTCTGTTCATCATTATTCGAAGACGCATTGGCCCCTTTGGTGGACGAAGATTATTGACTTCCTTTTTATCGGGAAGTGGAATTGGCTTGATTATGGGACTATTTTGTTTGGGTCTGGATCAATATCTTCTTTCCTCTTTTTCGGTTTATATGAGGGTTCCAGGTGTTATTGGTATGGGTTGTGTCATCTATTTTTCTATCTCCAAAATCTTCAAATTAGAGGAATTCGCCCATCTTCTTGATGCGGTTAAGAAAAAGAAACTTCCCGTTTCCTCAAAATGACGAATTCAAATCACCTTCCTCATCTTCCCCACTCTCCTGGTGTTTATTTGATGAGAGATGCCACCAGCAGAATTATCTACGTTGGAAAAGCCAGAGATCTTAGGAAGAGAGTTTCCTCCTATTTCAATAAATCATCAGACATGAGTTCGAAAATTCAAACCATGATGGGATCTCTCCGGCATATCGATTATCTGCCTACCAACAGTGAGAGAGAGGCACTTGTTTTAGAAAGGCGTCTTATTAATAAATTTCAACCCACATTTAACACGATGTGGAAAGATGACAAATCTTATCCTTTTGTGATTTTATCCCTGCAAGAAGATTTTCCACGCTTGTACCTATCAAGAAAGAAAAAAAGGATACCAGGTGCCAAATACTTTGGCCCTTATCCCAGTGTGGGTCGGGTTCGTCAACTTTTAAGATGGGCTTGGCGAAAAAAGCTATTTCCTCTTCGGCCATGTGATTTGACAATTAAAGAAGGAACCCCTCTTCCCTATCAAAAGGTGAAATCTTGCCTCTATTTGCATACGGAGGAATGTCCTGCCCCTTGTCTTGGGAAAATCACATCCCATAATTACAAAGCCATTGCCAAAAGGGCGCAATGGTTTTTTGAAGGCAGGAAAGACAAGCTTATTAGAAAATGGGAAAGGGAAATGCGCGAATTTTCGAGAAACAAACAATTTGAAAGAGCTGCGGAGATTCGCGATCGAATCCAAACTGTTCAGGAAATTCGTGAACATATTACTTTTCGCCAAATTTCAGAAGAAAAACTCAGATTTCGGGTATTGGAAACAAGAGCGGTTCAGGATCTCAGGAAATCTTTGAATCTTAAATTTCCACCTGAAAGAATCGAATGTTTTGACATTTCCCATATGCAAGGAGTCGAAAAAGTCGCTTCCATGGTTCGGTTTGATCACGGAAGGCCCAATAAGCCTGAATACCGAAAATTTATCATTAGAACCGTAAAGGGAATAGATGATTTTCAATCAATGGCTGAGGTTGTCGGGCGACGTATCCATCGTTTGATAAAAGAGAAGAAACCATTTCCAGATTTAATGTTGCTTGATGGCGGGAAAGGCCAGCTCTCAGCGGTTGTTCGGGTTTTAAAAGAAAAAAAGATTAACGAAGTCTGTGTCATTGCCTTGGCCAAAAGAGATGAGGAGGTGTTTCTGCCAGGACAATCAAATGCACTTCCTCTTCCAAAGGACTCTCCAGGATTGCTATTATTAAGGCAGATTCGTGATGAGGCTCATCGGTTTGCGATCACATTTCATCGAAAGAGAAGGCAAAAAAGAACATTGTATCAATGAGTAAGAAATATCCCCTTCCGAAGACCATCCTGACAAAAATGGCGACATATAGCCCTTTCTCACAGAAAGTGTGGCGGACGTGCGCTCAGATACCAAAAGGTGAAACCCGGACCTACCAATGGATTGCTCGGAAAATTGGCAAACCAGAGGCAGCCCGCGCAGTCGGATATGCGCTGAAAATGAACCCTTTTGCCCCGGCTGTTCCTTGTCATCGGATTATTCGGTCTGATGGTTCAATGGGCGGGTATTCAGGAAGTGGGGGGATTCAGGAAAAATTGAGATTATTGAGGAGAGAAGGAGCTATTTAATAATCGTTATTTTCTCTTGAAAAGAGTATCATCTCACCTCATATTTAATTTGGAAATTCCTTTCCCTTTGGGGGGGGGATTTCAAACTAAGAACAAAAGGCAGGTATGTAACATTGAAAGGTAAAGTCAAGTGGTTCAATAATCAGAAAGGATACGGATTCATCACAAGAGAAGATGGATCAGGAGATGTGTTTGTCCATTACTCAGCTGTTTCGGGAGATGGATACAAAACACTCAATGAAGGAGATGCTGTCGAATTCGATGTCATTGATTCCGACAAAGGTCCCAAAGCATCAAACGTAACAAAGGCAGCCAATTAAGACAAATTAGACCCCTCTTTTTGGTCCACTTGTTTTAAACAAAACACTCCCCTCTAGCGGGTCTTTTAAGACCTGTTATGGTTAGCAGGACAGTCCCAGACCGACCGTCTTGAATATTGTATTTGTTGCTTCAAGTAATGGCGTGCTCGGTTTTATCCGTTGGATTGAAAGCCCACCACATCAATACATGGCATATTGCTATGTATATTCCCCGGACCGTGATTGAGATAAGCAATAAATTTCTCTAGAAGGGATAACTCCTTTTTTGGAGGGAATTTTTATTGCTTTTATCTGTTATAGGTAGTGTAGGAGTGCCATGTAATCAACGATAAGGGGGACACTGCCTTGAGTACGGGACAGAGAACAAGACCATTTGAGATGTATGAAACAAGGGTTGAATCCATTGATAATTTAAGCCCAAGAAATGTAAACGTTCGGTTTCAGCTTCCACAGGGGAAAGAAAAATATTTTAAAGCCGGTCAATTTGTCCAAATTTTTGTTCCTCGTGAAGGGGACAAACCCAGACGAACAGCGTACTCCATAGCATCCCCTCCTCAGTTAACGGATTCTTTTGAACTCTGTGTAACAAGGGTTGATGGGGGTGTATCTTCCGGCTATGTTCATCAACTCAAAAAAGGAGATAAAGTCACAGTATTGGGACCATTGGGACGCTTTACACTCCCAGATAATCTCCCGAGAGATGTTGTCTTTATTGCAACGGGATCAGGAATTGCCCCGTTTCGAAGCATGGTAAACGATCTGTTGTACAAAGAAACAGACAAGAATGTGTATCTCCTCTATGGCAACCGGCATGATGATGACATCCTTTATCAAAAAGAATGGGAGAAATTGGCCTCAACAGAAAAGAATTTCAAACTCTATCTGACGCTTAGTCAGCCCAAGAATTGGACTGGACCAAAGGGATATGTCGGATCAAAAATTGAGGAATTCATACCCAATTTGAAGGAGAAAGATTATTACATCTGCGGTCTCTCCACGATGATAGATTCTGTTAAAGATAAATTAAGAGAATTGGAGGTCCCAGATAGTCAGATCCATTTCGAAAAATACGATTAACCTCTTTTGTCCCACTTCCATTATTCCCAATAAACCTAGAGTTTTGCTAATATCTCTCCACTTAAAACAAATAGCTTGTTAGCGTTTGATTTTCCTCGGTAGCTCAACGGTGGAGCGTCCCGCTGTTAACGGGAAGGCTGCTGGTTCGAATCCAGCCCGGGGAGAAAATATTGCTTTCGGCAAAATTAGCTGGTAGTTGATCAATTGTAGTTGGAATAGGCATGAAAAGTGTATTATGATCTAACCAGTCGGTAAGAATGTGTTCCCCTTATCATTGACCGACTACAAAAAGCCAACCCTCATTTCCCTTCCAATAGCTATAAGCCCCCTCTCACCCCTCCAGCCACCCCTCAAATAAAAACAGGAGGAAGATGAAAAATGAGTACCAACAACGATGAGGTATGTGTTTGTGAAGGAGGGAAGACCTTTAAGGATTGTTGCATCCATAAAATTCAAAATGGTCAATTCAATGATAAGAAAGCAAATGAGTGTGATATTGTGGACGATAATTGCCCTTTATGTGTCCTGGAGCAAAGTGCGAATACGGAAGATGGGAGAGATTTCAATATGTTGGATCGCTTTGTTATCGACATTATTATTGCGGAACATTACAAGGATCAAATGTTGAAGATCTTGAAAGAGAGTGGGATTCGTCCAGAAGTTATTCAAGCTTTTGAGAGAACCGGACTTTTGCCATCGAAAGAGAACATGGGCCTTTTTACGAGGCAGGATGTGGAGATGTGGGAAGAAGCCATTGAAAAGTATCGTAAAAAAGGAGATCATAAAAGCCAATAAGCCTCATTTGAAAATATAATCGAATTGATAAATAGGGCCATTTATTGAATTTTAGAAGTCAAATGGTGCTTCTTATGGGTGGGCTATCCCCTGCCAATTTCTTCAAGCAATCTTAAGAGGATCTTAATGTGGGATATGGTAAACTGTACCCCATCGAAGGCCCTCCAAATATTTTCACCTCCTTCTTATTATCACATCATTCATTTTTATTCGTTATTACATTAAAAAAATAATAGAGGACAATCATGAAAATCAATCTAAGTATAAACGACACCTATCATAAAATTATCCTTCTTTCGCTTATTGGCTTTTTCGGTATTACATTCGCTTCTGCCGAAGCCACCCGAGATATCTTCGCCGATGGGGGACTTTATGATGATCATATGAATATCTTGAATTTTAATGTGGGATTAACGCCTCCACCAGATAGCATAACTGCTCCACCTAATGATCCACCACCAGAAGGGAATATTTATCTTCATACGGACTCTCCTGGACCTCGACCAGGTCAATTTCTTGGGCCCTGGGCAGGATGGGGTATGGCCCATGTGAATGCACCTGGATCGTTTAGTCCTGTTAGTAGAGATTTAAGAGAATATTGGGGTGGGGACGTTCGGTTTATGGTGAGAAGTGACGTGCCCCTTGAAATAAAGATTCAATATGCTGGGGTTAGTCCGGATCCTGTCTATTTTATTGATACCACGGGTGGAGAATGGATTGAACATACCATTCCATTAAGTAGTATTGGGGCAACCATGGGTCGATTGGAATTTGTTCGGTATCCCTTTATCGTAACCAAACCTGGCTCTACCGATGACCACGAATGGGATATTGATTACGTTCGATGGACAAAGCGTGTCATTGGTCTTCAGATCCATCCATCATCAACGCGAATGAATACAGACCAGGAGCGTCAGTTTACTGTTGTTGGAGTTGATGTTAATGGCGAACAAGTTATCATCACGCCCGAGTTTATTACCCCTAATTTTGGAACATTGACCACAAAAGAATTTAGCCCCTCAGCCTTTCTAACGGTTAATGAGGGAGACACGGGAGGTGTTATTGAAGCTCGTTATGGCAATTTTACTGTTTCGGCCACTGTCGAAGTCACAAATGATTCCTTGGTTGATCAATTCGGAATTTTAAGCGATACCATTGATGGAACAAATTTCGATGAGACCAGCCCCAATCAGAATGCCGCCATTTTTCTTTATTCGGATACACAAGAAAATGAAAGCACCCTTCCCACTTTTCCACCTGTTTTGGGAAATTCCCCAGAAGGCCATCAACACCACAAGGTGGTTTTTAATAATGAAACCAATCCCAATGGCTTTCAGGGAGCCGGTATTCAATCAGGTCCCTTGTTATCCCCCGACACGCTCACACGTGATTTTAGTATGTATGACAATGGCTCCCTTCAGTTTTTATTTAAAGGACCCTCTTCTGATACGTCTCTTAGAGACAATCTAATTCTGGGAATTCGATCAGGAAATGTTAGGGCAGGTTTTGAGTCATCAAAAGTGTTTCTAAGAGATTATGTGGATTTTGATGATCAATGGCACGGTGTTATTGTTCCGCTAACACATTTTACAGGTGCTAAGCCATTGGCTGATTTGTCCCGAATGAAAATCTACTTTAATATCGCTTATGTAGGCAGTCTGGACACCAACACGGAAGCCGAAAGAACCGTTTTCTTGGATAATATTCGGTTGGTGACAGAAAATCCAGGTCCGTTATCTGAAATTCGGATTTACCCGAGTTCAGATGCCAATCCTGTCTCTGTCAGTGTCAACGAAAGACGCAAATTTCGTGCGGTTGGACTTGATGATGATAAAAACGAATTTGATATTTCGCCAATATGGGATTTTAAAGGAGCGTCTATAGGGGACTTGGATCCGGCTTCTGGTCCTTTTACTTTCTTCACAGCAGGCTCTTTTTCATTAGATGGTACTATCCGCGCATCCATTGGTCAGATTGAAGGAACCGTTTCTGTTTCTGTCCAACAAGCCCCTGATGATGGTTCACATGTAGAAGTTGTTAAGGAAGGAGATCAGTGGTCTCTTCTGGTAGATGATCAACCTTATTTTGTGAGAGGAGTCACCTATTCTCCGGCAACAGTTGGTCAGTCTCCTCGAACCGCTACCCTTGAGGACTGGATGACTGTTGATCAAAACGAAAATGGCCTGAATGATTTTGCTTATGAATCATTTGTTAGGAGTGATGATGGTACCAACGGCCCGCCAGTGGGCGATTTTCAATTGATGAAAGAGATGGGAGTAAACACCATCCGCCTTTATCACCATGCTTCCAATAATCCCGATGTCATTGCGGGCTATGGGGAATCGGTTTCATCCTTTCTTCAATATGATCACGAGACAAATAAGGAATTGTTGCGTGACCTGCATGAAACTTACGGTATCCGTGTTTTAATGGGTGATTTCCTGGGCGCTTTCACGATTGGTTCCGGAGCAAATGGAGATGACGGTACTGATTACCGTGATCCTGTCCAGAGAGAAAGGATGTTGGCCAGCGTTCGACAAATGGTAATGGATTTTAAGGATGAACCGTTCCTTTTGATGTATGTCTTGGGTAATGAAAGCAACTTTGATTTTTCTCTTACACAATCCAACGCCGCGCTATATCCCCGGGCATTTGTTCAATTTTTAGAAGAAGCTGCCAGTTTGATCAAATCCTTGGATGACCGTCATCCTGTCGTGGCATCAATTGGAGATATTGGTTTTAAACCACCACCGCAGGATAAGGAAGCCAATTGCCCGAGTCCCGACGATTGTGAAGATTGGTTTTTGGACCTCTTGGCCCGCTTTGCTCCTTCAATCGATGTTTTCGGTACCAATGCCTATCGGGGGACAAGTTTTGGAGACTTATGGCGGGATGTGAAGGAACACTATGACCGACCAATTCTCATGACCGAATTTGGTGATCTTACCCCCTCTATTACCAACAACCAGTTGGATGAGGTGCGTCAGCTTGAAATTCATGCAGGCGCTTGGGGTGATATTGAAAACAATGCCAAGGGCGCTGTAGGGGAAGGTAACGCCATTGGTGGCACCGCTTTTGCCTGGTTGGATAACTTCTGGCAAAGTGATTTGCCTGAAGAACACAATCATGACAACAATCCCAATGAATTTCATGGAATAACATCCCAGGGGGATGGGTCCCAAAGCCCTTATCTTCGAAAGTTGAGGCAGGTATATTTTTATTATCAATCTCAATGGATTGGTGAAGGCGGGATACGGGCAGACGCTGGAGGGAGTCGGGATATTGTTGACTCTCCCGCAGATGGTATTATCAATTCTGCTGAGTTGAATTTAATTGGT
>MSYE01000167.1 GCA_002176905.1 bacterium F11
GTGGGAGATCCTTTGATCTCGGTTTGATAGTGGTCGGGTTTTTTTACCTCTTGGCCTTCGGATACAAGCACCGAGATATCCTCAAGAGCCCGGGCATCTTTGTTCAAATGCAACAAAATCGTCGACCATTCCCCGTCCACCTGGGCTCTGAGCCCAACTGTTAATCCATCCTCGCTAATGTCCGGCTCAACTCCCGGTTGAATCTTTCCAATATTTACGCCTAAGATTTCTTCGTTCTGACGAAGAAGGGAATTGTGTCCGGATAGCATCGTATTTCCTTCCGTCGAAGCAGGTCTTGATCCAACCACATAAACGTCACCTCCAACTGATTTGGTCACAACCGCCACAGCCTGACTGCCATCCGCTGAGAGAACATGACCAATCCCATCATTCTGATGGGTGCTAAGAAATCGTGTTCCATTTATGATTTGGTTATTTTCAGGATTCCTGTTAAAAACTACGGAAACATACTCTCCACTCTTTAACCAAACAGTTGCCAAAAACCGCGTTCCATCAGCCGATACGGGAATTTCATTTGAAGATATTTTCTTGATTTCTTCCTCCTCCCCATCGATGGTGACTTTTTGATCTTCCTCTAGGACCTTCTTGATCGGAGGGTTATTGGCACTACCATCTCTGGGATTAATGGAATGCGCGACAATGCTGGTTTTTTTATCATCTCTGATGGTACCAAACAATTCAATTTCTTCTTCCTTTGGTCGCGCCACCCCTCCCATACTGAAAGAATCAACCTGATTAAATCCTTCCGCTGGTTCATCCATACGAATTTTGTGGGGCGGTATTGGGCCCAGGTGTGTTCCATCGTCTTCAAGAGGGACCGCATGCAAATATCGGATCCCTCCTTGCGTACAAACAATCGAAAGAAGCGTCCCTTCTCTATTGAGGATCTGATAATCTTGAAAAGGAAAGAGTGAGTCTCTTTCCTTCAAATCAAAAACAAATTTTGGAGGATCAAACCGATCGGATCCCTCTGGTCGTTTGTAATGAAGAAGTCTCCACGGTGCATTTTTTTGTGGCGGTTCGGTTTTA
>MSYE01000168.1 GCA_002176905.1 bacterium F11
GTTTATGTTGGGGGCCTTTGCGGGATGTGGGGCTCTTGTGGCAACCGCCACCTTACCTGCTCCGATTGGCATCAGCGTTGCTTTTGTTCTGGCCATGCTGGCATGTGGAGCCATTGCTGTGGGAGTTGAAAAAATGGCTTATGCTCCTCTTCGAAAAGCGCCAAGATTGGCTCCTCTTATTTCTGCTATCGGAATGTCCATAGCTCTTCAGAATGCGGTCCTTTTGTTTCGAAATGATTTTTTGGCTTTTCCAACCGTGTTTAGCCAAGTCCAATACAAAGTGGGATTTGTACAAATATCTCGCCTCCAGATTATTATTCTTCTCAGCAGTTTGATGATGATGGTGGGTTTGTGGCTTTTTGTGCAATACACCCGTTTTGGGAAGGCCATTCGGGCCTGTTCTCAAGATCGGGAGGCCGCTGAACTCATGGGAATTCCTGTGAATCGCATGATTTCCCTTACTTTTTTTATAGGGGCGATTTTGGCTGGTGCCGCGGGTGTCCTCTATAGCCTTTATTATGGATCCATCAAATACAACATGGGTTTTGTTCCTGGAATGAAAGCCTTTACTGCTGCTGTTTTGGGGGGAATTGGAAATATTCCTGGTGCCATGTTGGGGGGGCTGCTCCTTGGCACCTCCGAAGCTTGGGGAGCAGCTTTTTTACCGGAAGCAGAATGGAAAGATGTATTTGCTTTTGGAATTTTGGTGTTGGTTCTCATTATTAGGCCTTCCGGTATTTTAGGGGAAAGGACTGCTGAGAAAGTATGAGACTTTTCTATCGTCCCAATAAGAACCAGGTGAGCATCGCCCTTATTTTTCTGATCGCGGCTCTTTTCCCCTCGGTTGTTCAAGGGACCTCCTTTGACTACCTCATTCGCATTCTCGGCCTCGTTGGCCTTTACATGATTCTGGCTCTGGGACTCAATATTGTTGTGGGTTTTTTGGGGTTGCTTGATCTGGGTTTTATGGCTTTTTATGCCATAGGCGCCTACTCTATGGCTCTTTTGTCAAAAGCAGGATTTGCTTTTTGGCCGGCACTGGGTCTTTC
>MSYE01000169.1 GCA_002176905.1 bacterium F11
CAACACACCCAACGATTTGTGAACATTGCCCACCACTTGAGCGGCCCGATCCAATCGTTCCCCAATGGTTTTCTGAGAATCGGATAACAATTTAGCGGAATCAGCCATGTTCTTCGCCAATTGTTCTCTCAAATTGTTAATCTCCCTTTGAAGAAATTGAGTAGCGGTATCTTGCTTCTGGGCCTCCAAGATTTGTTTGGC
Organism: bacterium F11; assembly: GCA_002176905.1. Next base: position 202 of record MSYE01000169.1, read on the forward strand.
TGTTTCTTGAATCTGACGACTGGTCTCTTCTCGGGTTTTGATCTGAAACCAAAACAAGAATGCTAAACTTAGCAAAGCCAGAAAGGAAAAAAGAAACAACAAGATTGTTGAAAATGTTGGATTCATATCTTCTGATTATACGAATTTAACCGGCACTCAAAAAAATCATTAAATAGCATTGAAATTCTTAGCTTTTCAAGGCATTCTTTTAATATGGGCAACGACAAACCAAACGGCAACGGAAAAAACGGCAATTCGAACGGACATGGGAAAAAATTTCTGTTTATCTCAGAAATTGGCTGCGTCGGTGATTTGGCTTATCAAGTACAAAGCGAAGGTAGCAAGGTTCGTTATTGTGTTCTCGATAAATATGAAAAAACCGTCTCCGATGGATTCGTAGAGAAGGTTGATGATTGGGAAAAATCCGTCGATTGGGCCGACATTATTGTCTTTGATGATATTGGATTTGGGTCGGCTGCTGAAAAACTGCGGCGTGAAGGAAAAGCAGTTGTTGGCGGAACTCCACTCAGCGACAAGCTGGAATTTGATCGTGACTTTGGTCAAGAAGAACTGAAAAAAGCCGGTATCAACACACTTCCTTATTGGGATTTCTCCTCTTTCGATGAAGCCATCAAATTTGTGAAAGCCAATCCTGGGCGTTATGTTATCAAACCAAATGGGAAAGCCCAGAACGACAAAGTTCTCTCCTTTGTGGGACAAGAAGAAGATGGCCTCGACATCCTCAATATGCTTGAGCGTTACAAAAAAGGATGGGGCAACAAAATTCGGCGCTTCCAAATTAAAAAATTTGTTTCTGGTGTGGAAGTGGCCATTGGTGCCTTT
>MSYE01000170.1 GCA_002176905.1 bacterium F11
GTTGGATGAGGCCACCAAGCAAGTTTTTTCGGTGGGGAAAGACATCTCTCAGTTGCAGGAGATTTTGCGGGCGCCCAAGATGAGGGGAGCCTTTGGTGAGCTTTTCTTGGGCGATCTCCTGGGACAAATTCTTCCTCCCAAACATTTCGGTCTTCAATATGCTTTTAAATCTGGTGAGATTGTGGATGCGGTGGTGAGATTGGGGCGGCTGGTTCCTGTGGATGCCAAATTCCCTCTTGAGAACTTTAAGCGACTGATCCAAAACCAAGATCCCCAAGAGAAAACCATTGCCAGACGGAAGTTTATGACCGACGTCAAACGCCACATTGATGTGATTGCCAAAAAATACATTCTTCCTGATGAAGGGACTTTTGATTTTGCCTTGATGTATATACCGGCTGAGAATGTCTATTATGAAACCATTATCAAAGATGACAACATGGCCGAAGAAGCCTCTTTGATGACCTATGCGTTTGCCAAACGGGTGGTTCCGGTTTCCCCCAACTCGTTTTACGCTTATTTACACACCATCAGCCTTGGCCTGAAAGGAATGAAAATTGAAGAGAATGCACGCTTGATTATCGATCAATTGGCCCGGCTTCAAAATGATTTTGTTCGGTTCCGAGATGATTTTGTTTTGGTGGGCAAACATTTGAGCAACACCCGAACAAAATACGAAGATGCAGACAAAAGGCTGAACCGTTTCGGCGACCGCCTCCAAGATGCCAGCAACAACAAAAAACTCAAAATAGAAGAAACCAATCCCCCCGTTGAATCGTTGATTCTTCCCTGATAATCTCTGACACACCTGTCCGTCCGGCAGGTTCGCTTTCGAGGCTGTGTCATAATGCCCAAAAAGGTCGTCATCCCGGCGCAGGCCGGGATCCAGGTTTTTGGGTTGCGATGAAACTTGATGTCAAAGAGACAGTTCCCCGTGAACCCAGAGACCTGGATCCCGGCCTGCGCCGGGATGACGACTTGAAAACCGAACCCGCCTGCCGGACGGACAGGTGCGTCAGAGATTATTTAATGGAGGGGAAAGA
>MSYE01000171.1 GCA_002176905.1 bacterium F11
TTCTGTGACATTGTATAAAGCGGTTAACTCAACTGGATTCGCTCATAATTTTGTGGCTACCGTGGGAGGATTTACCAATCCCACCTATATTACTCCTGAATTAACACTCTATCCCGATACCGTTGGTCCTAAGAAAGTTCGTCTCCTCTTACCCGGGGAATTACCTGATCCCGGAACGGTGGCAGGAAAATCTGGAACGCCCACAGGCCCTGCAGCTGATACCCATTTTATAGCGGGTCAGTCTGTTAGCATTACGGTGGATGGAACAGATTCCTGGGGAAATATTCTCGATGTATCTGACACAATAGATATCACGACAGATGATGCCTATGATTCCCCTGTGACCCGAAATGTTCCATTGACTGAAGGAACCTCTAGCTTTAATCACATCTTTATAACAGAACGCACCAGTGATGCAGGAGAAGTGACCACTCCCAATGTCACAACAATAACAGGATCGAATATCCTTTATACGGATCAGAACGTCACTGTTACGGTGGATGATGACGATACGGTTCGAAATCTCCAAATCTTGGTGCAGGGTGAAACACCTGTCCCTGGAAGTGATGTTTGGCCGGCAGGAGGAAAAACAGGTGTTCCGGATGGCGATACGGGGACAGGGCCCATTGAGAATTTTATAGCGGGACAAAATATTACCGTCACCGTTCGTGCTGTTGATAATTACTATAACTTAGTTGAGTCCCCTATCGTTGGACAGCCTCTGATTCAGGTAACAGCCGATGATCCCAATATCACCAATCCCATTGTCCCCAGTGCGCCTATGACAAATGGTGTACTGACAACCAGTATTCAACTGAGAACAAGGAATGTGTTCCCTGGATGGGTTTTGGTGACAACGGGTGTGGCCAGCGGTCTTGGCTTCAACAATGATACCTCAGCAAATATAAAAGTTGAGGCTGGAGCCATGACACAACTACAGATTTTGGTCCCAGGAGAAACACCGGTACAAGGATCGGGTACCGGTAAAGTGGGAGCCCCCATAACCCAAACGGCGGGAATTCAATTTAATTTGGCCCCTGG
>MSYE01000172.1 GCA_002176905.1 bacterium F11
ACCATCAACATGAAATACAAACAGATATCTACCTGATTCAGCGGCGTAACATGGTTCGATTTGATCTCATGGGAATCGAATCCAAACGGGTATTAAACGCCATGTTGACAGTTCCGCGTCACCTTTTTATCCCCCACCAACAAAGAAAAAATGCCTATAAAAGTGAGGATGTTCCCATTAGCCAATTCATAAGTACACCCCCTCCCCTTGTTGTGGCCAAAACCATTGAACTTCTGAATCTTAATGGGACAGAAAAGGTACTCGAGGTGGGAACAGGAAGAGGCTACCAAACCGCCCTCCTTGCTGAGTTGGCCAAAGAGGTGTATTCCATTGAAATTGTCCCTGACATCGCCAAAGACGCAAAAAGGACCTTAAAACTTCTCAACTACAAAAACGTTAATCTCCTTATTGGCGATGGATTTAAAGGCTGGGAAAAACATCAACCCTATGATGCGATTCTGGTCATGGCATCTGTTAAGACCCCGCCTTCCCCCCTCTTGGCTCAGTTGGCCCCAAAAGGCCGATTGGTTATTCCGATAGGCCCCCCAGAAGAACAATCACTGGTCCTTTACCGGAAAAAAGATGGGAAACTCCACGAAGAAGCTGTCATGCCGGTTCATCTCAAACCCATGGAAGGCCAGGCCACCGGACATTCTTGGGAGTAATCTCTTTTTTCGGCGTAATTGACAACCAACCGGGTTCCCACCCCGCCTGATTAATAAACACATCTAAATATAGAGGCAAACCTACCGCCCTCACCCCCAAAATCTTTACCATTTCTTAATACCCCCTTAAGGCGATTTTAAGACCCTTTCTGATACCTTTTCATCAACACAAAAAATCCACTTTTGCCTTGATTTAGGAGCCCCGTGGGAAGCAGCCCGCTCCCCTGTTAAAAAGTTTTTCGGTTTCGGTGGCATTGGGTTGCCTAAACAATTCCGTTTTGGCGTACGCCCCCGAAACGAATTTTTGGGAGGAACGCCAGCGAAACAAAAAACAATCGAGCCCCTCCCAGG
>MSYE01000173.1 GCA_002176905.1 bacterium F11
ATTCAAGAGTTTGGTCAAGGGATCGGTAAAAGTTAAGAACTCGAGCTTGGTGTTGGCTTCGCTTAATTCTTTTGTTCTTTCTTCAACTCGATCCTCCAGGTATTGGTTGATATTTTGGAGTTGGGAAAATCCTTGGGCATTTTCAAGAGCGGCTCCTGCAATGGTGGCAATATAATTGGCCAATCGGATTTCCTCCTGACCAAATAGCCCGGATATCTTTTTGTGAACAAGAACAAAAAAACCGCTCAACCGTCCCCGAACGGTAATCGGACCACAAAGAATGGAACGATACTTATGACCCAAATATTGGTATGTCAAAGGTTCGGAGTCTTTGGCATCAAAGACAATTGAACCTCCAAAAATGGAGGCGTGATCCAATAGGAGATGGGCTTCTTCGTTAAGGAAATCGCCTTGAACTGGATGAAGAAGCCGTTCCCCTCCTTTTTCTTCCACTTCGAAAATATGACATTCTTCTCCACGAATTAACGTCATGGCCGCTTTTCCGATACTTCTAAAAATATCTTCTTTTGATAGTGCAGAAGCAATGGTGCGTCCCTGTTCCATGATGTTGTCAAATCGATCGATTAAAGAGAGTGTTACCGATTTCTCTGGTTTGGCTTTTGTTGTTTCGGCCGTTTCTTTGTTTTCATATTCAATTTGGCGTAAAATCTTTTTGGCCTCTCTTTCTTTTTCAGCAGAATCTGGCCAACCCCATTCCTTGCCGACCTGACTCTGGGCTAGGAGGGTTTGAGCCCACTCATAATGAGCGTGTTGATTCGTGGCGACCTTTAGGGCTTTTTCAAAAAGTCTTTTTGATTTTCTCCCTTTCCCTTCGAGAGCCGCCAATAGAGCTCTTTCGCGAAGAGCATGAGGAAGGTTGTTCTGGAAGAAGAAAGACACCAAGGAATTTAAACGCACGGCTTTCTTTAGCTGATGAAATAGCGCTTTTCTCTCCCTTGGATTATAGGACGTTTCTTTTTCATACCATTTGCGAAGGATTGTCACTCT
>MSYE01000174.1 GCA_002176905.1 bacterium F11
CTTTTTGGAGGATCCCTTATCCTTTTTCCGAATATGGGAAGGAGGGTTGGTTTTTTATGGCGGGTTCCTCGCCGGATTCTTGCTTCTTCTTCTCTATTCCCGTTTTCGAGAAATTTCTTGGTTGACCCTTGGTGATGCGTTTGCGGCTCCCCTATTTTTGGCCCAATCGCTTGGACGGATTGGTTGTTTTGCGGCTGGTTGTTGTTACGGAAAACCCACCGAATCTTTTGTTGGGGTCACATTTACCAAAACAGAGTCATTGGCTCCTCTTCATGTTGCATTGCACCCAACACAACTCTATTCATCTTTGGGAAACTTTCTTCTTTTTTTAGGGGTTTTGTACCTTGGCCACAAGCGGCCACCACGGGGTGTTCTTTTCGCTTCTTACCTATTGGGATATGGTGTCTTCCGTTTGTTAATTGAATTTGTCCGAGATGATTTTAGGGGCCCCACATTGAGCACTCTTTTTCCCAGCCAGTGGATTTCGTTGGCTGGAATTATTGGGGGGGGACTGATGTTGTTATGGGTCCTCCATCAATCAAAAACACAGAAGTAAAATTACTCCCTCTCTTAAACCCAATTTATGGATCGAATTGTTATCCAACCAAGAGAAGACAGACGAATTGATCGATTCCTTGCAGAACAATATCCCAATTGTTCCCGCATGTATTTCAAAAAATTGATCAATGCCCGATTGGTAAAGGTTGATCAGCATCCCGTATCGGCTCATCATAAACTTAAGGCCGGTCAGGTTGTTACCGTTGAGTGGCCGAAAGAGTCAACCTTGGCTGCTCCAGTCAAATTGGCGGACCTTCCTTTTGGGATCATTTTTGAAGACAAAACCATTTTGGTGATCAATAAGCCTCCTGGGATATTGGTTCATCCTGCAACCCAGTGGAAGAAAAATGATACCGTTGCAGAAATATTACAATCCCGTTTGGAAACAAGCGGTTGGCCCGATCATATCCGGCCTGGACTTGTCCATCGTTTGGACCGGGATACAAG
>MSYE01000175.1 GCA_002176905.1 bacterium F11
GAGTGGGTATGGTCGGCTTTTTTTAAATCAACGATATCAAGGTGTTTATCAGATGGTGGGGCAAACAACAGAAAGTTTGCTCAGACGAAAACGCCGAATGCCGGGGGACATTTACAATGGGGACACCCGGACCATTTGGGAAGATCCCCAAGCGTGGACAAAGAACGCCAATTTCGACTCGAAGGATAAAGATAACCGAGATCCGCTCATTCGATTTTTGAAATCCCTTGAGGAAGCTCAACCAGGATCAAAGAAACCCGCCGGAGACATTCTACGGGATCTTCAAGAAACCATGCATGTGGAATCCTTTTTAAAAAGTTGGGCCATCCAGGTGATAGCAGGTTCGATGCACCAAGATGCCACTCACAATCAAAAGTTTTATTGGGATCCTTCATCGGGAAAGATCGAGCCCATTATATGGGACACCTTTGGGCATGGGAAATATTATGAGTTAGACGAAGATCTGGATTCTCCTTTGGTCCCGACCCATCTGGCATTGATTCGTTTTCCTCATTTGACATTGGAAAAATACCAATTTCTTTACCAGGCCATTCAGCAATTGGAGGCTGATAAATTTCAGGAGAATTGGATCGGTCAATACAAAAACATGATCCAACGCGATATGAAATCTGCTCGGGTTGTGGATTATGGATACCTAACCCGAAAACCTTTTCGGCCGATGAATTACTTTCGTTGGGGGGTCAATCGGGAATTTGGAAGAGTTCTTGAGTTTGTGCCGAAGCGATACAGCCAATTAAGATCCGCGCTTAATCGCTTTGATGGAAAATGGGCTTGGTGTGCGGTCGATACCGATCGAGCGGAAGGACGTCTTGCTTTAAGTGGCCATGTCCCAATCGAGATTCTGGAGATGCGCCAAAATAACAAACCAATTGGCTATAAAATTCATTGGGAGATTGATTCCGACAGAGACGTTTCTTTCGTTACAAAACGCCTGTATCCGGGTCGTGGGATTATCCCCGGAGGGGCCTGGCATTCCAACTAT
>MSYE01000176.1 GCA_002176905.1 bacterium F11
AGGTGGGATGGCGCAAGGCCTGTTCAACAGAAATTTTATCGAGGTTGCCTTTTGTGCGATAGAAGGGACCACCGCTGGCTGTCAGGATCACTTTTTTTACTTCACCATGATTGTGTCCCTTTAAACACTGAAAGATTGCCGAATGTTCGCTGTCCACAGGGATAACAGGCGCGTTGTACTTTTTTGACAACTTCATAATGAGATCGCCTGCCACAATGAGTGCTTCTTTATTTGCCAATCCAACCGTTTTTCCGGCTTTTAAAGCGTGAATGAGAGGAAGAAGACCCCTGGCTCCTACAACACCACTCAGAACAAAATCAGCTTGCTTCATTGACGCCAACCGTTCCAATCCATCAGCATGATTCCACAAAGTGGGTTTTTTCTTCCAATGGGTTGTCTCGATTTTAAGTTGAGAGGCCGAAGCCGTGTCATCCATGGCCACAGCAACAGGGGAGAATTCCTTCATTTGCCTTTTCATTAGGGAGGTGTTTCGATGGGCTCCCAATCCCACGATTTGAAAGGATTTTTTCATTCTTCGGATAACGTCAAGCGTACTGGTTCCGATAGAACCCGTTGATCCCAAAATGACGACATTTTTCTTTCTAGCCATAATTACCGTTACTTCCTTTTACTGAAATCGACCGGTTCCCAGAAGAACATAATAGAAAAAGGGCGCCGCAAAAATAAAAGAATCGAATCGATCCAAGATCCCCCCATGTCCCGGCAACAGCTCAGAGGAGTCTTTCACATTAAAAGACCTTTTCAGAAGCGATTCCATTAAGTCAGAGATTTGAGCGGTAATCCCAATAAGCAAAGCATAAATGACCCCTTCCAACGGGCCAAAAGCCTTTGGGAGAAAGGATTCTCTAAAGAGCCATCCGACCAGGCAACCCAGAACCAATCCCGCCAGGGTGCCTTCCCATGTCTTTTTGGGTGAAATGCGAGGAGCCAAAGGTCGCTTTCCCACCAACCGACCCACACCCCAGGCACCAACATCAAC
>MSYE01000177.1 GCA_002176905.1 bacterium F11
TAGCTGAATCACGGCTCCTCCTCTTTCTTCTTTGTATCAATAATGGGGGTATCCATTATCCGCCCAATCGCTGAAAAAATACCCCCGCTTTTCTCACTCTTTTTCTTAATGGCGGATTTATTCTTTTCCAATTCACGCCGATAATGCTCTTCTGCTTTCATAAGAAGATCCTGGGCTTCCCTCTCAATTTTTTTGCGTGCGGCCCGCAATTTTTTTGATTCTTCTTTTAAGCTTTCATTCTCCCAGCGCAGCTGATCCATATCTTTCTTGGTTTCTTCCTTAAGATTCTTTATTTTTTCCTCTGCTGCACCTTCTGATTCCCTGAGACGTTCCAGCACTTCGGACTCAAGTTGTTGACGAATTTCTCTCTCAAGAATCTGTGGATCAGGACCCAGGGGGATCTCACTTCTGACCCGGTCTTCTGTCTCCTGAGCCACAGCTTGCTTGGCTTGTTCAAGCTCCTCTTGAACTTTTTGTTTAATCTTCCTCATGTCTTCCTGTGCTTTTTGATTAATCTTTTCTATCTCTTCCCTATAATTCTGTTCGATGTTTTTTCGCTGATTCAACAGATTTTCTGCCATCTCATTCTGCTTTTCTTCTTTTATCTTCTGATATCTCCTCTCAAAATCTTTCTCCATCTCTTTTTCAATTTCCAAATGTTCAGACAACTTTTTATCAAGCGATCCCAACCTCATCTTCATCTCTGATAAGGTATCGTTTTTGTCACTTACAAGCTCCTTTAAGGTACGCTCTTTACTCTTAGCGACCTCAGCTTGTTTTTCTATGTCATTCATGGTTTCGTTGAGCTCTTTGATTGAGCGCTCTGCTTTCCTAAGTTCATCTTCTTTCTTCTCAAGCTGATTCTTTACCTCATCGAATCCTTGTATTTTTTTGCCTTCTAATATTCGCTTATATTCACCTATCTGCTTCTTGAGATGATTTTCATTTTCTCTCAATAATTCCATGTCTTTGCGAAGCTGGTCCTCTTTATGGTGCATACGGTCCATTTCCACTTCTTTGGATCGGAACCGGGTTATCCCCAGCTCTATTTCGGCCTGCTTCTTCTTTAAAGCTTCTTCAAGAATTAATCGGTTCTCTTCGGCTTGTTCTGTCCGATCTTTTGACATCTTTACCTGTTCTTTTAAAACATTGATTCGGTTTTCAGCTTCCCAATGGAATTGGCTTACTTCTTCTCGGTATCGATCCATTTCTTTTTTTAGATCATCTCTTTCTGCAACAAGCTGATCAATTTCGCCCTGCTCTTTATTAATGATCTTCTCTTTTTCTTCGAGTTGATGAATTCGCTTATTAGCCATCTCAAGCTCGTTTTCAATTTCATGGAAATCAGAATTAACTTTCTCCCTGGCTTTGGCGTATTCTTTATCGGCGTTGGAGTCATATCGCTCAAGTCGATTCTGAAGCATCCTCAACCGAGAATCCGCCTCATCATTTACCCGCTTAATTTCCCGATTGGTTTCAATTTCTGCATTTTCCAGTTTCCTATTAAGGAGGCCAATCTCTTCTTCATATTTCCTGGAATTCTCCTTGGTTTCCTTAAGAGAACCGGAAAGCTGACCTTGCGTTATTTTCAATTCATTTTTGAGCTCATCAATCTGTTTTTTGGACTTCTCAAGATGTGTTTCAAGATTCATCTTCTCCAAGGACAGCTTGTTTAACTCAATCTTCCCCTTGTTCTTCTCCTCAATCACCTGTCCATCAGCTCGCTTCAAATTCTCTTTGAACCCCTGAAGTTCATGCTGAGATTCTTCCAATCGCGCTCTAATTTCTTCCAGGCTCTGCCTTTGAAGGGACTCCTGAGCCGTTGCCTTGCTCACTTCCTCTCTCAATTTGTCAATCTTCTCCTTGGCCTGTTGAAGTTCGATCTTTGTATTTTCGGAGGTTCGATCAGATTCATAATAAAGAGCCTGCTTCTTATCAAGCTGCGTTTGGATTCCCAACAACTGACTTCTCAAGGACTCCACTTCTGTGGATTTTTCAACCAACTTCTTCTCAAGACTGTGAACCTCTTTCTCAAATTCAAAAGCTCTATTTTCGATACTTTTCTTTTCTATCTGGGCCTTTTGGCTGGCCAAGGCCATGGTTGATTCAAACTCATGACGAAGACTGTTTTTCTCAATTTGGCTTCTTTCTTCCATCAGCTTTACAGCCGCTTCAAAACGATTGGCGTTTTCACGAAGGTTTTGTCGTTCCAGCTGAAATTGTTCCCGTTCCTGATTTAAACGATCCTGAAGTCGTTCCATATCTCTTTCAAGCTTGTCTCTTTCAAGGGATACAGATCGAATACGATCTTCCCAAAAGGCCTTTTCATTTTCAGTCTTTAATGTTTGTTCATGGCGAATTCGTGTTATTTCAACGTCTCTGTCCCGTAAGGTATTTTCTAACGCCATTTTCTCTTGTGCCCATCGGTTTTCCAAATCTTTCAGCCGAGAGGAAAAATGACCTTCCATCTCTTGTGATATTTGATCTCGTTGATTGAGCTGATTTTTAAGTGTTGTAACCCAGGCCTCTCTTTCCTCAGCCAGCCTTCTCTCGGTTTCAAGAGCCCGGCCTTCTGCTTTTCGTTTGGCCTCCTCGAGTTCCTGTTCCTTCTTCTCACGACGCAATTTATCTTGAATGTCTTTTAAAGAATTTTCAACTTTTGCCGAAATGGCTTCCTCCTCCTTAGACCGAAGGGAGGCCAACAATACCTTCTCCTTCTCTTCTGCCAATCTCTTTTCCAACTCCACAATTCGATTATCCATCTTGGATTTTGACTCTTCCATCTGATTGAATTCACTGTCCATTTTTTGGCTGGATGGTGAAAGGGGAGGCAATCCCATTGGAGGACGACTTCCTCCTGGAGGGGGTTGTTTTGCGGGAGGGGAAGGCGGTGTACCCCCAAACCCAGGCTTACCGAATGAAGGACCTTTTACCGATGGAGGTGGTGTTCCCAATGGTTTGGAACCAGGTGGAAAAGGCTTTCCTTTTTGATGAGGGGGAGGAATACGGGGAATGTTACCGCCCCCCCTTGGTGGCACAGGACCTTTAGGAACCCCCCCTGGTTTGTTTCCTCCCGGGGGAGGACGAGGTGGCCCTTTGGGTTGATTTTCCGATGGCTTTTTCTCTTCTGGCTTATCCATTTCCGAGCGTCTTTTTAAGTTATTTTTTGCCTAAGCTGCTCTTTTTGAGTCTTTGTGTCCTTTTAATCGTGTTTCCATCAATGACATAAGGGTTTTTAAGTCCCTTAGGAAAAGCTCTGTTTCCTGTTCTTCCTCTTTATAAAACCGATCTAAAAACTGGACCTGTTCAGAAAATGACTGACTCTGTTTGCTCCTTTCTTTTTGTGAGGTTTTGAGGCGGTCTTCCCAATCCGTCACAAGGGTCTCACATTCCCTAATTTGCGCCAAAAGTCTCGTCTTTTCAAGCTCCTTTTGAATTTCTTGCTGTTGTTGTTGACCCGCCTTCTTATCTGAAAAATGAAGGATAAACTGCTGAAGATCATCCAACTTCTTTTCTTGCTGTCTTTCCTCTTCACGGATGTCTTCTCTCTGTTTAAAAAAGGCATTCTCCAGGGCCTGGATATGCTCTCTTAGTGCCTCTCTTTCTTTTTTTAATGTGACCATTCGATTCTGCCACATGGTCCAAAGGCGATCTTTTCGCCACTGCCATCTTTGACGCCGAAGCTGATTCTCGTTATCATCTTGTGCTTTGACGCCATCATAACGTCCCTTGAGACCCGCCAAAGTTTGCTTTAATTGGTCTTTTTTGGCTTCGAGACTTCGCAAAGAAGCCCGTGCCTCCCGCTCCGATCGCATACGCTCAGCATCAAATTCTGATTCTTGTACACTCCTTTTCATCGTTAGATTTCGAATCTCATTATCCCAATACCATTTCTTCCGTTCGTAATCTTCCCGTAAACGATTCAATTCTTTTTCCTTCTGTTTTTTATCCTGTTCGAATCGTTTCTGCTCGTATTCCCTATTTTCGGCTTCCAATCGAACCGCATCTTTCAGTTGTTTCTCTTCTTGATCAAAAGCCTCTTCTTCATTTTTAATCGTCTTTCCTCTATTTAAAATTAAAGTCTCCAATTCCTGTTTACTCCTCTCAGCATCACCTTGAAGCTCTTCAACTTCCTTTTCAAGCTGAGACTTATCAAGTTCCGCTTTCTCAATTAGCGTTACCTTATCAACCTGGAGTTGCTCTTCTGACATCACAAGTGACATACGAAGCGAATCAAGATCATCCTCACTTTGCTCTCTAGCTGTCACAAACTTTTTTTCAATCGTTTCTTTTTCCTTATTAAGAAGTTCCAATTCTTTACTCATTTTTCCAAGAGCCAGTTCCCACCCTTCTTCTTTTGCCTTAATCTGATCCTTTGTCTCTGTAATGGCTTTCTCATACTTCTTTTTTAGTGTTGACAATTCATCCGCTGTTTTTCTTTTTTCCTTTCTCAGGTTATCGTTAAGGAGTTCAATTTGCCGGTTGAGTTTTGCTTTAATCCCAATCAAATGGTGCCTTTTCTCTTGATAGAGTTCTTTTAAAGCCTCTTTCTGACGCTCATAAGATGCCTTTTCTTTTACTTGCTTCTCCTTTAAGCGGTTCAAATCTTCAAAAGACGTCTTTTCCAATTTGATGATGTCATCATGGATTTTTTCAATTTCTTTTTTATTATCCCCCGTATCTCTCTCTAAAATATATTTTCTTTTCGTAAATTCTGCTTTCGATTTTTCCAAATCTCCTTGGATTTTTTCTATTTCGGTTTGATAGGTTTGGTCGGTATTCTTATTGTCTTCTTCCCATTCTTTCAGAAGAAGGAAATATTGGTCTTCCGTCTGTTTGAGGGATTGATCGAAAACCAGAGAAATCCGGTTACCCCATTGCCCCAGACGATTCAATCGACTTTTTAATTTATCCTCTAGATCCATCTTTTACCCTAACCTTGACCTTCCCTATTTAAGCTGCTGCAGACAAATTGGCACGGACTTGATCCACCCATGCTTGTAACTCGGCATTTGGGACCTTCTCCAAATACTGGTCAAACGCTTTAACTGCATCTTCGAAACGACCTGCGTTATAATATCCTGTTCCCAGAGCCTGAAAACCATCCGAAAATTCAGGATCTGATTGAACACACTTTTCTAAATATTGAATCCCTTCTTCCAGGTTTCCAGCCTCCATCGCACCCAACCCAGCTTGATAAGCTTCTTGAGCCTCTTCTGGTTTACGTTGGGTGGATCCCGCCAAGATGGAGTTCATATTCAAGGGTGGGGTTTCTGATCCAATCTCATCCCCACTTAAAGCCGAAACGCCCTCTTTTGTCCGAAATGATATTTTCCCATCGGCTTCCATCTGTTTAATCAATTCCAGAATCTTTCTTCGTTCCTCTTCAATTTGGTCGTTTGTAGCAGGGCGACCATACTCAATCTCCTCTTTTAATAAGGAAGCCGCCCCTTGAGACATGTTTTCAAGAAATTTCTGCTGAAGTTCCGGGCTGGCACCGCGAATAGCACGACCAAGTTCCTCTGTCTTCAATTCTCGAACCAAAATCTGCATAGCAACATTTGGGAAATTCACAATATCCTCGAAAAGAAGTATGCGCTCCCGAACTTTCTCATAAAGACCAGGCTTTTCATTCTTTAAATATTCCAAGATGTTATCCCGCGAGAAACGATCTGAACTTTCAAGAATTCCCACCAATTTTTCAAGTCCACCCACCACAAAATCAATCTTTTCCCTAATGTCATCATTAATGGCGCGAACCTGGTCAAGGGAGGTCTGACGATACATGGCCGTTTCCAAAGCAACCTTGGCCTGAAGGTCAGCCGGCAAAGCTTCCATAACTTTATATGCGTGTTCAGGGGATAAGTAGGAAATGACCAAGGCCACCACCCATGGTTCCTCATGATGCAGCAAATACGCCAATTGCTTCACATTTTCATCAAGGATGTAGTTGAATGGTTCAAATTTCTCTTCCATCATGGCTGCCTCCTGGGCTTCAAGTTCGGCAATCTGTTCTGGGGTAAGGTCCCCTTCGTTTCCCTCTAGACTCTCTTCCCCTTCTGTTTCTGTATCATTCTCATTTTGACTTTTGTTTTCCATCTCCACTCGAGACTTTTGTTGCTCTCTCAAGTTTTCAATGTAGTCCTTCATAAAATTGGCCAAAGGGCCAAAGAAGAACTTCAACAACCAAAGGGCCAAAAATAGCAAAAAGAGCAAAAAGAAATTCCGTAATGTTAAAGAAGTAAATAAGTTCTTTTTGACCGTTTCTTTGGGATTAAATCCCTCCTCATGAACAAATGCTGTGGGCTGAAAGTACAATTTCAAAATCTTGCTGTAGCGCTGAAACGCTGACTTTAGTGTTTCCTTGCAAAGTGTTATTCGTGCATCCGAGAGCGATTCATCATGAACAACCGTAATATCGAATCGGCGCAAAACCGTCTTTACATCTACAACCGTTTGTTTGGCCTCTTGGCTCTCAACGCTGGCATCCTTGGGAACCTCTTCCTTCGTAACGGATTTGGGAGCAGGAACCCAAGGTAAAATATAGTTTTCATCCCCGAGTCCAGAGGTGCTATCCATTGTTCGATTAAAAGCCGTTCCCCCCTTCTGGGAGCTTTCCAAGCCCAACTCCAAATTGACCAGCACACTTGATTTTTCTTTTCCAAAAATGCTGTCACAAATCCCTTGAGCCTGTCTTTCAGCATCGGTTTTCATTCGCCTTTCTTGACTCAAGACAACAGGATCAGGGGTAGAGGTCTCCCCCATGCTGAGGCGACAATATGCAAAGAGCAGGACGATTAAAGTTATTGAAATCCAACGGTTTTTCATCAGTTGGCCCCTGTATAATCAAGTGTACCCGGAAGGGGGGCATATTTCCATAGCCATTTAAAGATGCAAATTGGCCACCCATAGAGGAAAAATTGACAATTGACCAATGACCATTGACCATTGAAATGAATCGATTTATTCATCAATTGAATTCCATAATTGTCAATTGTCAATCGGCAATGGTCAATCATTTGACCGTGACCCCCAATTGTTTGAGGTAATCAATGGCAGTTTGGTTATTGGGCTCAAGTTCCAAAGCCCGTTTCCACAGCGTGACAGCTTTATCTTTCTCACCAAGCAGGAAGAAGGCCGCGCCCATTCGACCAATGGCAGTGACATTACTGGGATCAATTCTGAGAACTTGTTCACACTTATTGATAGCCACATCATAACGTCCCTCATATATAGAGGTAAGGGCATCATGGAGTTTCTGATCTACCAAAGTCCATCGTGCACCTGAGAGATTGTTCTTGGCCGGCTCAACCAAAGGCTGACCCGCCAATCGGGCAATGCGATTGGTAAAGTTCATCAACCGTTGGTTTGATGGATTCTTCTCAAAAGCGGTTCGGAGAGAATCATAAGCCGTTTGAAGGTCCCCAGCGACATAACCTGCCACACCTTGTCGAACAAGTCGATCGATCTCACCTTGACCCGTGGCAGCAGGAATAGAACCAGCAATGCTGTGCATTTTGGTGACCATTGCTTGTAAAGATTTATTGGATGGATCCACATTGAGAGCCGCTTCAAGCCGTGATAATGCTTTGGCATAGTGCCCTCTTGAGAAAGCGGACTTACCAGAATTAACCAGACGTTTTACTTGATCGCCTCGACCACTCTCTGCGCTTCGACCAAATTTCCATCCCATTGAGAACCGTTGGCTCATTCCCAACTCTGTGAGTCCAACAGCCAAATCCAAATTCAATCGTTTCAGTTTAAATCCAAAACCCGCCGTCGTTTCTGACATTTCGCCATTCCGGTTTTCCAACCCCAATCGAACAGCCAATCTTCTCGATGGTTTGTACTCGGCTCCCATATTCCATCCCATCCCTGATTGTCGATTCGATTCCACGTCAGCCGCCAAAATAATGCGATTGTTCAAAAGAGAATAGGCGTTTCCTACGCGAACAATCAGAGGAAGCCGATCATCAGAATCCTCTGGGGCTTGGGTTACGGCATTTTTGATGGCAAATCCAACGCGGTAATTTTTCTTTACTTGAGAGAAGAAAGAAGCATCAACCCCAGCGAAGGATTGTTTAAAAGTGTCAATGGTATTGGTAATTTGATTCAATCCAAAACCCATGGACACTTTCTTTGTCACTTGTTTTCCATAAGCCAAAGTAATGGCTTGCTGGGAGACTTCGAAGGTTCCCAGATTTTCGATGGAGAGAATATTCGGACTTCCAGCTGGAGCAGAAGGATCGAGGGAGACAGCAAATTTCTCAAATCCTCCTGAACTCAATCGGGTAAGACTTGCCCCCCAAACCCCCGCTCGGGCTGTGGGATGCACATAACTTAGGAAGGTAAAGCTCGTATCTTCAAATAAGGTGGCCTGAAGCCCCAGGATTTCTTTTTGATCCATTTGAACCATTGCGGCAGGATTCCAATAGGTTGCACTGGCATCATCAGCAATGGCCAGATAAGCCCGCCCCATCCCTAATGACCTTGCTCCCGCTCCCCATTGCATGAACCCACCGGGTTCAGCACCGGCAATTAGAACAGAAGGAAGGAAACAGGCCGAGGCCATAAGCGCTAGGGTGAGTAACGCTCTCTGGCCTCGGCCATAAAGTTGGATAAGGTTTCGGACTTGGCAACCTTTCATTATTGACGACACGATTTGGGTGATAAGGATATGTGGAATTTGGAGTACGGAAGGAAGGAGAGAACGCTGATACGAAATGAGAGAGGAAATAGAAAATACGAATTTCGGGGTATGGAGTGATCCTGTATCTTCACTCCGTACTCCGAATTCCGCATTTTTTGATTTAAGGTTCCACTCACCCATGGTACCTTTCACCCTCTCACCCAGCTTTATTGATTTTGCATCTTTGCTGCAATCAAAAAAAAATCCGACTTCCTTTCACCTTAACAAGAGAATGGAGTCAGATTACCGAGTGAGGATTCCGGGTAGGAACCTTCACTACAACAAACGCCTATGTTTCCATAGTCGTTGTCATATAAGCACACAACATCTCAGCCTTGTGTCTTCGGTAACCCGGCTACCCTTTGAACTCCTCTTTTGATCTTGTTCGCTAAGGGCCCGTGGCTTTGCGTCCCCAGCTTTCACTAGGTTTGCCATCTTGGCATTCTCCTCTCTCTCTTTCTGCCAAGACCTCAATCACCCGCCTACCAAACTTCGGTAAACCATCAGCAATCGAGTTTATCGGACTCTCTCATTTTAACGTTGGAAGGTGATAAGGAAGCGAGATTGGCGTGACAATGATGTGATAAAAGTATGAAATAAGAAGCTTACTTGAGGTTTATAGTTTGTACCTCTATTTTTGCGTCTATAATTAGGCCTGAATTTATGAAGCATGGATTAACCTGTCAAATCCAAAAAAAATATTCAAAAAAATAACAGCTGATGCTATGTTGGGATAGAAATAAATTTCGAAACATTATGGGTCGGTTTTATCATTGTCTCAACAACCTGTCGCATCTTCGCTGATTATCGCTTTCGTGGGAAGATTGGATCCTTGAAGTTCAAGGCTCGGGGTTCGAAATCTTAATGGGTGTCTTGGCTCTCTTTAGTGGATGATCCCGATCTTGCGAATCACAACGGTCGAACCTTTGCTTCCAATGACCTCTATCCTCATTATATAGCCACCGGCTGATGCACGGCCACCGCTGTTATCGGTTCCATCCCATTGGAGAACATTCGGACCAACCTTGGCTCCGGATTGACCCGCATCAAACTCCCACTGACGAACGAGATATCCCAACAGATCAAAAATCTGGATATTTACCGTGGAATCCTCATTAAGAATGTAGGAAATATTGGTCGGACCCTGACGCGTATCAACAGGATTGGGATAGTTGGTTAGTTCCGTTATCACTTCCTCAGGAAACCCAGTGCTGGCTGCTTCAGACTCAGGTGACCAATCACTGATACCACCCGCCTGATTCACACTTCGGACACGATACGTATAGAAATGCCCTGGTTCTTTCGGTGGATTGGCGGGATTATCGTTGTTTCCAACCAAAAACGAAAGTTGGGTTGAAGGAACAAGACGGATGGTTCGCCAAACCGGATCATTGTCCACTCTTTCTTGAATTTCATAAGCCCGCACGCCAGATTCAAGATCGCTCGACGGCGACCACTTGATCGAATAAACACCTGAGGTGGACGGTTCACCACCAGCCAACTCTTGATCCGAAACAGGTGTTCCGGGGACGTTGGGAGGCGACACATCCACCCGTATCACCTTAAGCGCGGTTTCAGCTCCATAAACACTACCCGAGGTAACTGCTCTTGCCCGCAACACATATCCTTCGTTTGTCACTTTCTCATTTAAGAAATGCTCATGACGCGGTGTCCCGTAATCTTCTCCCCGTTTGTTAACAGTAAAGATATTCCCAACGCGCAGAGAGTATCCCATAATTTCGCTTCCCACATTGATCTGTCCATTTTCCTGAATGAAACCAGCACCATCATCCACATACAAATCAAAGGGCGGATTCCTCTCGATGGGGACACTCTGAGCCAACTTGGTAACACGGGCTGCCAAAAGGGTCAAATTGGAAAGCTCGTATTCATTATTTTTTCCAGTGGAGAACCAACCATCCGGAACCAGATCATCGGTAATATTGTTGCTCATATTATTAACACCGAGACCTACTTGATATTCATCAAGCAAAGGAGTTGTGACCCGTCCCCATTTGGAGAAGATACGAGATGTGTCTTTTGTCCATTTTTCCGGAATATAACCATACTCTGGATATCCATCTTTGCTCAGATCGATTTCTGGAATACTATCCCCATTTTGGTCTGGAATGGCCTCATCTGGTTTCCCATCATTATTAAAGTCAACATCCAAAACACCATTTCGTGTCATATCCACTTCAATTAAACCATCTCCGTCAATATCAACCCCCCATCGTTCAGTGGCCAAGTCTTGAATCAAATCTGAAATGCCATCCCCATCAATATCAATGATAGGAACATTCAGGGCCCCAAACTGGCGAGGCATGGGATTCCCCGTTCCGTCGTCCATCGAAGGGAATCCATCGCCATAAGGATCGGCCCAAATTTTTGGTGTCACAATAACAGGGGGAACAATGGCGGCAACTTGATCCAAGATATAAGTCTGATTTGATAACAAGCTCGCGAAATCATTGCTTACGTGCGATCCGGCTGTTGCCGGAATAAAGCCTATATCTGGAAAATCGTTAATCTTAATTCCAAATCGATGTCCTTTAACAGAATCGCCATAGATATTCAAGTCACCCACATCAACCGACACAAAGAAAAGAGAAGGACTCATTGTAATAATGGTACCAGAAGAACCATTAACATGAACAAGGGCGGACCCATTGACAAAATCCGTGGTGGCACCATGCAACGACTCCCCAAGCAAGCTGTCAATTGATGGTTCAAATACCTCATTTCCGTTATCCATCCACAAAGACACTTTGGCGACATCTCCATTTCCTTCGGGATGGACATCAATGGTTCCTGTTTGAGTGAATTTGATTGTTCGTAGGGTCACAAAGTTCCTATCGGTACTCATGTTAAATCTCATCACAGGCACACCTGTCGAGGCCTGCGGAATCTGAGCTGGTGACAAAGACTGTCCCGCTATCGCTACTTGAATGGCGTTAATGGGAACAGGGGTAGTCTCAAAAGGATAAGAGCGTTCCTCTAAAGATCCAATAATTCGGATATCGGGAGAAACCAAATTCGGATCCGAAACGGTAATCCAGGAAAGGTCACCAATCCTCACCCCCAAAGAAGCTTCGGCCTCAGCCCCTTCTCCAACATCATAGGAAACAAAGTAACTTCGAGCCCGATTGGACACCAAGATGGGACTGTTTAATGGAATATTAATGATACGATCATTATCATCACTCAAGTTAAAGGAGACGGTTGAACCGGATAACAATTCATCGCTGGCATCCAATACATCGTTGAAGTTGATATCTCTCCAAATCTTAACGTATTTCACATCTGAATTATGCCCGAAGGGAAATTCGGGTTGAGCAGAGGTTCCTGTTCGCTCCAAACGAATAGCTGACCAATAAGCTTGGGAAATATCCGTGGTCAACGTGAAACGCAACATGGGCACATTGACGCTGGCCTGATAAGTGCCACCCTGATTAGCCAAGTCTTTGGCAATATCATCAACGCCAAGCGTAACAATGTCAATCGCTTCCTTGATACTGGACCGCCCCGAAATATAAGGCTCTGTAACACCTATTGCAAATGTGCCGGAATCGGGGAAATTGATATTGAAATAGGTAGCAGAATGAATCAAAGCACCGACATTGACCGCTACTTGAGCAAGAGCATTGATATCATAAGCCAGGAAGAAATATTGGCCATCCGTATCAATAATTTGGGGTTCCAAAAGCAACTCCGTGGATCCATCCGTAAAGTTTTCTGTTCCTTGAGATATCATATTGATATAGCTTCCTTTTGCCGTTTGGGAGGTTTCATCTGAGGTAAAATAGGAATCATCGCCTGCATCCCGGAACAGTTTGATGGAGGACACGTCTCCATTGACCGCCCCGTTGTCGCTATACAAATCAACACGCAAACGATCCCATACAGCGGTATTGGAATTTGTTTTGGCAAAAATTCGAATCATGGGGATATTCTGTTGGGCCTGAAAGACATCTGGTGGCGCCATGTTCTCCAATTCAATTTCCATCTCATCTAAGGTAGGTCGAATTACGAACGCAGCGGATTTTGTGGGTAGCCCTGTTCGGGACACAGAATGGATATCATCATTTTCCGTCAGCGCCCCGATGACCAAACTGGTCGGAGATCCGATTTCCAATCCCACCAAATCGTCATAGAGGGCCGTCGGATCCACATCAATTGTTACCCAATACGTTGTTTGTTGCGCGGTAATAACCGCAAACCCAGGGCTCCCAACCGAGGGATCATCCAAACCAATCAAAGCACTCCCACCCGTATCCTCTCCCTGTCCCAATGGTTTTTGACCGACCAGGATCTCCGTTCCCAATGGAATGGTACCGGTTGCTGGATCTCGATCCAAAGTTCCATTTCCGTTGTCTCGCCAAACTTTAATTGTTGTGATGTCGTTATCATTTCCTTTAATGGACCCCGGTGGTAAAAATCGATTCAATTTCAAATCAAACCAACGAACCTGGAAACCATCGCAACTAACCAACAATTTTAAGAGACCCAGGTTGTCTTCGCCTTGCGTATAGTAAGAACCTACGACAACATCCGCTGGATGGGCCTCAGCAAATGATCCCAATTGGCCTCGTTGGACATTTTGCAGGGCACCGGGGCTTTTGCCACCATAATAAATGACCTCTGATTGAATGACCACGTAGCCCGTCGCAGGAAGCATAAGGGTATTGGGACGGAGACGAATTTCGGTATCGATCGCACCGAGAGGCACATCAAGAACAGGGACATCAAAGGTTCCCAATTGATTGCTAACGATGGGAGATGAAATAACGGTAACAATCCGAGGTGAAGGAATTATGGTCCGAAGCTTGGAAGTATAGGGCAAGTTATCAGGCATCATTTGATCAAAGTTCGGTGGTGTCAGTGTTAAGGAAAAATCAGCCGGAACTTTTACTTCTGTTGCCAATGTTGTTTCGGGTGTCGCCAAATCTTCCATATCATAAGTTATCCACCAACGACGACTGATATTTTCCGACAAAGAACGATAAGGAGTTACCAATAATTGTTCCCTATTGGTAAAACGCAGTCTTGCTTCAAAGGGATCCCCTGCATTCCCAAAGGTTCCTGATGAAACCTCAAGGTCAAGTGCAGGAGAAAAGAGACCATTATTATCTTGGTCGTACCAGAGTTTAACCAGTTCAACATCTGAAGGAAGGCCTGTTCCCGTTGAGGTTACGATAAGCCGATTCCAAAAGGCTTCTGAAAGTTCTGTCTCCATAAAAATGGTGAGAACAGGATTGTTGTCGGTTCCTTGCTGGAGAGTCAACCCATGTGTTGTCTCTGTTGAGGTGACAACGACCTCATCACCAAATTCAACGATATCCCCAATTTCCGCATTGAAGCTGGGGATGGGACCCACAATGTCGGGAGAACCAACTACAACATAAGATGTTGCGGGAATATCCAATCCCAAAATTGTTTGTTTTCCAGCCAAACGACCAGGTGTTGCGAGAGGATCAATATCAAAAGTGATAAAGAAGGACTTGTTGCGGCCCTGGCCAAAGACGACTTCACCCGTCCCGTGAATTTCAGGCGCTAATCGAACAGCTCCTTCTACCGTGGTGGCTGTTTTCGATGCATACGCTATACCAAATTCACTCCCAATCTGAATTATTCCTGTTGGAGGCAGCTCTGTTGTATCACCCAAACCAATAGATATGGGCCCTGTACTTAAGCCAAGATCGCTTGTTAAAACTGTCTGGGGTTTATATTCTTTGTTTCGAAGTATTTCTTGACCATCAAAAGCTCCCAAAACGGGTATGTAAGCTTGACCGTCAACCTTCGACGTCGCGAGGTGGGGAACAGGGACTGTTCCTTCTGCCCCTCTCGTCACTCCCGTAAATTCATTGAATACAGCATCAACTCCAGAATAGAGAACCACTTCACGATTCCCCGTGTTATCTTCAATGACCAAACGCCCTGGAGCAGTTGGAAAATCTGCAACAGAAACAACAGGAATGTTTGTGGCCAGATTGGAAATGTCGTTATCCAACAAGGTGGATTGGAAAACAATAGGATCGCCCAAGGGCGATACAATTTGATCGATGGTGGGATTTAATTCCGTATCTCCATCTACATCGTAAAATATCCTGATATTAGATACGTCTTCAGCTTCATTGACTTGATTGGCATTTTTCCGATTGATTCGAATTCCTTGCAAAATTACAGAATGATCATTGGAATTCATTTCCAATCTTACAACGGGGACACTCGCATCACCCTGCGTGGCCGCCGCCGGTGCAGCAGGATAAGGATTGATATTGAGTTCATCATTGGTTGCCACAATTTGAGGCTGGCTCGATAAAATGGGGAAAGATTGTGTACTGGGATCCTGCATATAATCAACCATAATTCCATCAGCCAAGATAATATCTGTTCGAGCTGGAATGCGCACACCAAGCGAGGACCCAATCAGAGCAGAATCGGCCACCGACATCACAACAAAAAGATATTTTGTGGTTCCGTCGATGAGAACATTGGGATTCAGATTAAACTCTGCTGCGCTGGTTGAGAATTGCACAATGGTTGAGTCAATTAAGGTATCTGCTCCGGTTTGAAAGGATCCATCACCATCGGTTCCATCAAGGCCGTCTAAGTAAACCCTGAGATTATCAACATCCAAGTCACTTCCTGTCCCGATACGGGTTACCTTTATCTTATCAAGGATTCCCGTAAATTCTCGTGTCCAGAAACCAAGCCTCAAGAAACCAACTGATGTGTGACCCTGGGGAGCCGTGAGATGTTGGACATTATCATAAAATGCGGCAATGTCATCGGCCTCGAGCATTACGGGGGCTGGTGTCTTTATGACATTTGAAGCATACGTGTTCATCGGGAAATTGTTTTCCGCAATTCGGGCGGTGGATTCAATGGCGGGGATGGTAAAGTCACTCGAATCTTGAACCTCAAGGCCAAATGACGATCCTTCGGGAGCGGTGGTACTAATGCGAACCGTGACAAAGTAGTGCTGGAAGACATTTGTAATTGTTTGTGGATCCGATGTGAAATCAAAATCACAGATGTCCGAACCTCCAACGTTTGCAAAGGTACAAGTTGAAATAGGAGTTCCTGGCAAAGATCCATTACCATCACTACTGATATCAAAGATACCATCCTTAAAGCCCATGTCTATCCATAAAGCCAACTCGGTTACTTCAGAATTTGGAATCGATCCAACTTTTCTAATTCTGAGCCCTTTCCAAGTAGAGGAGGTTCCCACACCAGAAGGTTTGACTTCCGTACGGACGCGAAGCATAGGAACCGGATCCGGACTATCAAGTGTATTTCCATCTCCCTGAGCCAAATTCTCTGCCACCAAAATGGAATCTTTGAAGGTGGATCGGCCTGGCCCAAAGGGCTCGGGTGCCATGTCCGCTGGTGTGACGACCAAACCGGTGGTGACAACAGATCCATTGGAAGGAGGAACGCCTGTTTGTCCATACAAATTGTTGGCATAGTCTGTTACCCGCAATTCCAATGTTTCTTGAATGAGGTCACGTAACGTAAAGGATCCCGTTGAAGTTGCGACAAAGGTTAAGCTGGAAATCCCAACACCATCCCCTGAGATTGTCACGTAATTCGTGCTTCCGGTATGAGCAATCGAGATGGTACCCGAATAAGCAAATCCATTGTCTTCTCCCAATGAGGCTCCTCCATCAGCAGGATTATCAAAAATGTCTCTTGCCACCACATCAATCACACCCTCATTCCTAACACTTAATGGAGTGGAAATATCAAAAGGATGATGCAAAGAGAAATGATCGGTTTTGTTCGGCGTAACAACGGCGTAGGTTGTCGCCCCAATCAAGTCCACCGATTGGTCAACAGCGGATAGATTGGGGAATCCAACAATTTCATCTCTATAGAAGAAGTCCCGTGCCGATGTTCCAATTGTAAAGGTTAAGGAAAGGGCATTCACCCCAAAAATGGTTTGGAAGGAGCCCGAATCATTTGGAGTGACACTGGCTTCTCCCAAAGGCGAATCGGAGAAAATGTCGATGACGTCTGTTGCCAATACCGGAGCCACGTTATTATATCTGTCTCTTGTCTCAATCCGAATATTGGGTGTGGTGACACCAACTTCATAGGATATTGTGGTTCCCGCAATCAGTTTCCGTACAGGAGTCGTAAAGACCAAATGACTCGGCGGAGCTGCAACAATGGTATAAGTCTGGATTGCCATTTCAAATCCACGATCCAAGGACTCATCAATAGTTAGAGTATGGGTTCCAGCCAAATTGTCTGTTAAGTAATAAGTTGTGGTATGCTCGCCAATGGCGAGTTTCGCGACACTCGGCCCAACGGTAAATGACGTTGAATCAGGTGAAGAGAAGGCATAATCGCCGGTTGAGGTCGATACCAAATCAAATGCCATCCCTTGCCCAACCACATCTTCCACACCCAAAAAGATAGAGGTTGGATTGTCATAATTATCCTGCAATTGAAATTGCCGCGCTGTTGTTGTGGTTCCTGCCACAAAGGTAATGGCAGATGAGATGACCACAATCTTATTATCTGGACCCCAGGTTGGCAAAATCTCAACATAGTGATCCGATGTCACCCAGGGATTATTTTGAGCCGTACCACCAATCACCGGTCGACTTGATGACAAGGCACCATAAAGTTCACTTGATCTTGTATCAAAGTAGTAGAAGGTGGCAGCATAAGAACCAGAAGCAATCTCCACGTAGGAAGTGGTGTTGGCCGCCACCCCAGGCAATACCGCTGGATACGAACTTAAAGTAAATCCAAAAGAATCATTTGTGGTTGATGGGGTTCGTGTACTTGTAAAAATGATTCTTACCGTTTCTGTTGTTATGATGGGATTTTCCAGAGCATCCCATAACTCAAATTCAAACGGCTGAAGGACACCTTGATGGGTTATCTTGCCGGCTTCTAAGGTGATCTTTGGATTGTCCACACCAATCCTGGCCGTGGGTCCAGGATTAACGATCAACTGATGGACGGCCGGTAATAACGGAGCCGCTTCTGCACGAACTTCCCATGTCCCAGTTCTCCCATCCTCACCTGTGGGATAAGATGCCATTTCTGTATAGAAGGTAAAATTAACTTGTTCGACCCCAATGGGGAAGGTAACAAATCCAATTTGGGTGGACTGATCTAGAGGTTCAGAGAAATAATAAGTCTTACCGGCATTTCCGTGAACCACGTTTTGGGCAGGTGGAAGTAACAGACTGGCGGTTGTCACGGTTTCTTTTGTGGGATTACCAAAGGCATCTCTTCTTTTTTAGGGATACTTCATGGCCCCCCCACCCCCCCCCCTCACCCCCCCGCCTGGCGGGTGCGCCCGCCCCCCCCCCCGCCTGGC
>MSYE01000178.1:0-1117 GCA_002176905.1 bacterium F11
CCATGTGATGGCCCGAAAATTGTTCTTTGCTTCTCTTGCTTATGTTCCTATTCTGGTTGTTGCTATGGTTTTGAAAATTTAAATGTCTGCTATCTCGATCCAAAATATCTATTTTTCCTATCCCCCTTCCCGACGGAAATCTCAGCCGGTACAGGCTCTCACCAATGTGTCTTTCTCTGTTGAAGAAGGAATCATTTTTGGCCTCCTGGGTCCCAACGGTGGAGGGAAGACCACGCTCTTTCGAATCCTTTCCACCCTATTAAATCCCACGACAGGAACCGCACGCATATTTGGTTTTGATGTCAGAACGCAATCAAATCAAGTTCGAAACAGAATGGGCGTGGTATTTCAAAATCCCAGTCTGGACAAAAAATTAACACTCAATGAAAATATGGTCCATCAAGGGCGACTGTATGGATTTCTTGAGAAAAACCTCAGATTGAAAATAAAAAACACGCTTCAACAAATGGGATTGACAGACCGTCAAGACGAGTATGTTGAGCATCTTTCGGGTGGACTTCAGCGCCGAGGAGAAATCGGAAAAAGCCTTCTTCATTCGCCCAAACTTCTTTTGATGGATGAACCCAGTGCGGGGCTTGATCCTGGCGCCAGACGCGATTTGTGGCACACCTTGGGGCACCTCAAGCAATTTGGGGTGACGGTTCTCTTGACCACACATTTAATGGAAGAGGCTGACAAATGTGATCGGCTGGGGATTTTACATGAAGGGCAATTGCGCGCCCTGGGATCTCCCTCGGAATTGAAAGAAAAAATTGGAGGCGAGGTAATTTCTCTTCAAACAGAAGATCCCTCTCTTTTGGCTGAAAAAATCAAAACCAAATTCGGGGATAAAGGCGTGGTTCTAGAAGGAACGGTTCGCCTGGAACTGGAAAATGGTCACAAAATCATTCCGCAACTAATCGAAGCTTTCCCAGGTCTTATTCAAGCAGCAACCGTAGGAAAACCCACTCTTGAAGATGTTTTTATCCACGAGACCGGGCATCAATTTTGGATGAATTAATATGAATAAACTTTGGATCTTATCCTCCTATACTTTGTTTGTGCGAGAAACCGTTCGGTTTCTTCGGCAACGATCTCGAATTATTGGGGCTTTTGG
>MSYE01000178.1:1127-15578 GCA_002176905.1 bacterium F11
ATGCGTTGTTTGTAAGAATACGGTTCCGGTGTGTTGAGCCCAAATTGCGAATTTTTGGGTCTTTTGGAACGCCACTGGTTTTTTGGTTTCTTATGGGATCGGGATTAAAAAATTCCTTCCGGGGGGATCTTAATTACTTGCAATATTTCTTTCCTGGTACTATTCTGCTCATACTTCTTTTTACCGCCATTTTTTCAACCATCTCCATCATTGAAGACCGAAATCAAGGCTTTCTTCAATCGGTCCTGGTCTCTCCAACTCCACGATCCGCTTTGGTCTTTGGAAAATTGATGGGAGGAACCCTGCTTGCAGTGATGCAGGGGCTTCTTTTTATCGTGATGGCCCCTTTCCTTGGATTGCCTCTTACCCTTTGGGATGTTGTTTTCTTGCT
Source organism: bacterium F11 (assembly GCA_002176905.1). The sequence goes on from MSYE01000178.1 coordinate 1,519, forward strand.
TGTTGTTATGACCCTGGTTTCTTTTGCATTAACAGGACTGGGGTTTTTGATGGCCTGGAAACTGGATTCCTCCCAAGGCTTTCACTCCATTATGAATCTTTTCTTGATGCCTCTCTGGATTTTATCTGGAGCGCTTTTCCCTCTTTCAACAACACCCTCCTGGTTAAGTTGGGTTATGATATTCAATCCCCTCACCTATGCCATGAGTTTGCTCCAGAAAGGGTTTTTTGGGACTTTTGATTCTCACTATTTTGTTCTTAACTCTAGTTTTATTTGTTTCTTGGTCTGTCTTATTTTTGGTGTTATTATGTATATCCTATCTGTTCGAATGTGTTCCCGATCATCATGAGTCGACTTCGGTTTTTATTAAGAATCCTTATTCTTTTCCTCGGGCTTCTTCTTCTGGGCCTTGGCGGATGGCGACTTGTCCATTTAAAAAACAGCAAACACAAACATCAACCCGCTCTGATCCCAGTAGATGGATACGGGCCGGTTGGGGATTTTGAGCTTACCAACCAAGATGGACAACCCTTTGGATCAAATGATTTAAAAGGAAAAAACTGGATTGGAAATTTTATTTTTACCCGCTGCCAAGGACCTTGCCCCATTCTCTCTGCCAAAGTGGCAGGTCTCCAAAAAGAGTTCAACAAAGCGGGCAATTTGCATTTCGTTTCTTTTTCTGTGGATCCCGATTTTGATGATCCAAGCGTGCTAAAAACATATGCCAAAAAATATGATGCCGATCACAAGAGATGGCACTTTCTAACCGGCAAACGGAAGGATATCTATAATTTGATTCGGACAAGTTTTAAGTTGGCGGTTGAAGAGCCCCCGTCCGCCTCAACAGATGTCATGCATATCTTGCACAGTCTTCATTTGGTTTTCGTTGATCAAGATGGGAAAATAGAAGGATACTACAATAGCACCGACCCAAGGGCGGTTTCCGATTTGAAATTAAAATTATCCCACTTGGTGAAACACCCTTCCTAACGATGGCATCCCTTCATCTGCCAACACTGAATGCTGGCTTAAATTGTTTGAGTGCTCTTTTTTTAACAGCGGGATTTGTCTTTATTAAAAACAAGAATAGGGCTGCTCATCAATTCTGCATGATCGGGGCGGTGGTATCGTCGCTTCTTTTTCTTTCTTTCTATCTCACTTACCACTTTCAGGTGGGGGCCACGTCATTCGAAAAAACCGGCTGGATTCGTCCTGTCTACTTCTTTATTCTGATCACCCACACTGTATCCGCAACAGCCATTGTTCCCCTTGTTTTGGTAACACTCTATCAGGCTCTCCGACACAATTTCGCCAAACACGCCCGCATCGCGAGATGGACATGGCCGATTTGGATGTACGTCTCCCTCACCGGTGTGTTGGTCTATGTCCTGCTTTACCGAATCTAATTAATCTCTATTGGGTGTCCCAATTGATTTTTCGGGTGAGATACATAATGATCGCCAAAGTAGAGAAGAGCCCTGCTGTTCCAATCAAAAGCGAATAATCCTGCAATTGGAGCAGACAATAGAGGAAGAAGTAAAGTAGTGTCATCACACTTGTCACGATCATTGTTATTTTCTTGTTCGCAAACACGCCTTTGGTGTATCCGCCAATGAGACCGATGGTGCCAACACCGGCAATAATGTAGGCCACCACAAAAGGCATGTGTTCAGATAAGGAAAGAAGCAACAAATAAAACAAAACAACCGCCGATCCCACCAGCAAATATTGCATAGGATGAAGTCTTCTCTTCCCCAAAAATTCAATAAAGAAGAAAACCACGAAGGTTAGAAATATAAAAAGAACCGCGTATTTGGTTGAACGTTGTGTGTTTCGATAATGATCCACCGGGATCAGGAAATCGATCCCGAAACGGGACAGAGACAAATCATAAACTGCATCCAGCCATTTCTGCGGATACTCTCGATTAAAGTGTAAAACCCTCCATTCGGCCTCAAATCCTTTTTCATGAATGTTCCTTTTCTCAGGTAAAAAGGCACCCTGAAAACTGGGATCCTTCCATGAGGAAGTTAAACTAACCGTGGTCACTTTTCCAGTCGGAACAAAATAGAGAGATGCGCTGCCGTTGAGGTCAACAGACAAAGAGAAGGATGTTGACTCGGCAGAATTTCCGGAACCCTTCAGCGGGATCCGTCCGCTCACACCAGAAAGATACTGGCTCTCTTTTTGTAAGCCTGGATTTAAGGCAATGAGGTCCTTTCCCCAATTCAATTTGATGGGTTTTTTAATTCCCCTCATATCTGGGATCCCGATGGAAAAATAGGCTGACTCCCATAGGATATCTTTGGCTTCGATATCCCACTCCTTAAAATCGGGCGAAGGAAACTCTCCGGCTATGTTTACCTTTGTGTTGTAAAGAATGGCTTCATAGATTCCACGGTAGCGCACTTCCGTATCAACGGTGCTATTGATATTCAGAGACGTGGGAAGAAAATGAGCGTATTTTGTTACTGAAACCAGTTTCCCTTTTTGGTTGACCTCGGTCTTTCTGTAGGGAACCGATAATATCGGCCCACCAAGAGTTTGGGATTTTCCCCACGTTGAGCTGATCTCACCAATCGCCTCGTTTCGTCTGGCCTCGCGTTCGATAATGAGAGATCGAATCATGGCAGAAGGAATAAGAAGGATGAGAATCAAAAATCCTGCTGTGATAAATTTGATGGTGACCGAGGTTCGGATCCATTGTCTAAGACGATCAACGGGACTGTCTTTTTCCATACTCTTTTCTCCTTACGTTATTGTTTGTCCCTTCCATTCTAAGATAAACGTCCTCCTGGCGAAATAGGCTGTGTCGCAATATAAAGGGATTGGTGTCTTGGCTTTTCAATTGGGGATCACTCTGACCAATTGATTTGGAAAATCTGAAGCGGAGTGTGATGGATGCTCCCTTTAAGAGGTCCTCGATATAAGAGGGGATCCGTGATGAAATCGGTTATAGGAACGATCTCCGTTTTCTGGGATTGGGTATTTTTTTTCAGAAGAAAACGCCGAATAAAATTTTCGTTGAGAACCAAAAGGTCAGGGCGGTAACGCTTTATGCACTCTTTGGGTCTCTTTTGACCGGAATAGAAATAATCCTCAGCAATGGCATTGATGCTTCTGTATCTGGTTCCAAAAGCAAACCAAAGAAAACTCGGGCCCAACACCCGCGAAGAAGAAGGCCCGCTGATCTCCTTAATCTTTTGAATACTAGATAAAAGCGAAGGGTTGCGATGAAAAAATGACCATTCATGAGCCAGGGTGGCGAAGGTCGACGCCCCGAAACACCACAAGAGAAAACACAGTTTAAGGAAGGAGGCGCTCAGCGAACGGAACTCCTTAATAAATCCTTTTCTTCTCCATAACAAAGATCCCAGAATAAGGAGCCCCCCCGAAGAAATCAGGATAATGAGAAGACCAGATATCGATGTGATGCTTTGAAGGTTAAGCGAATACAATTGCGCCATGAAATTTTTGTCCCTCAGCCACAAAGCCAAAAACCATATCGTAATCAAACCCAAAACGCCCATTATTTTTCGATCCGAAACATTATCAAGGACCAGTGTTCCCAATAGAAAAATGGCATAAAAAAAGAGACTAAATCGAAAAACCCACAAAAATCCCATTGATATCAACACAAAGGTGATAACGACTCCTTTTAATTGGTGGGATTTATTTGTTAAGTGGGTGTTTTTTAAAATTTTTTTAAAATTTCCGAGATTCTCATAAAATATCCAAACTGTCACCGGAATAAAAAGGAGAAAAGCCGGAAGAAGATATGTTGCTTCACTGCGGTATTGTCCCACTCCAATTAATAAGAAGAGAACAGCCGAACCAAGAAGAAGAACCTTTAAGAATGGGGTTCTTTTCGCTTGCAAGATAGTCCAGATCCATGAACACAAAAAGGCAAAAAAGGATGTCAGGCCCATCCAGGCATACACAGAAGAAAGGCGATGGGGATTGGCGACCAAAGGGGTCTCCAGTGTCAAATATGGGAGGGTGGCATCCGCTATGGCATTTAATGGAGACAGGCGTGATATCCATACCTGGCTCAAACTTGCGACCACGTGAAATTTATAACTAAACTTGCCAATAGAAAAGTGAGGAAGATCAGTTGTAAACAGGACAAGGAGACACCCGACCACAAATCCAAACCCATGCAAAAGCAGGGCTTGCCACTTTGTCAATTTGGACTTTCCTTTTAGGAACAGGAAAAGAAGGGTCAGACAAATAACAAAAAGACCATTGGGATGAATCCCAATGGAACAACCCGCGATCAAACCCGATAAAACAACCTGGGTTTTCAAAAAACGATCAATGGGCGCCATTAGGAGAAAATAAGAAGAAACAAAGAACAAACTCAATAGAATCTCTGGGCGAATCAAGTGAGATGAGATAGAAAAAACAAAGGATAGGCTTGTCACCAACACAATGGTTAAAGCGTGCTGGATATCCCATACCTTTCTAAAAAAGGCAAATAAGATACCCAAAATCATCAATCCCGCCAAAAATGAAAAAAGGCGGAGTTTTCCCCAATCAAGACCAATGACTTTTTGAACGACACCCAGAATCCCCAGGTAGATGCCCATCACAGCACCCGGGAGACTACTCGAGATCAACTCAAATTGCGGATCTATGACGCCTTCGTTTACGGTATATCGAATTGTCCCTGTTTCAATAAAAGAATGGGCCATAACCGATACCGCTTCTTCATCGGGATGAAAGGCAGGGAAGTGAAACACAAACCAAGCTGATGAGATAAGTGCCAACAGGGTCACAACAACCAGCGGGGATATTTTTGATTTCCATTTTGGCATTATGGTTTCAATTGTATTTCCTCGGCTCGAAGATGATTCACTCTTTCCCATTTTTAATCTGATTTATAGACGTCACGAATGATCGATCGGGGACGTAGTTTTACCTCAATAAATATTTTTGAGATGTAGATACCGAGGCACCCAATTGAAAGAATAATCAAACCACCCAAAAACCATACCGAGACAATCAACGATGTCCACCCTTCGATGGGAACACCGATGACCAATTTCTTGTAGGCAAGAAAAACGATATAGAGAAAGGAAACAAAAGAGAGAAGGGTTCCAAAATAGAAAATAAACACCAATGGTTTAACGCTAAAAGAAGTAAGGGCATTAACAAACAAGTCAACTCTTTTACTCAAACTATAGGTTGAGGTTCCTTTTGATTTCTTATCAACCGGAAGGGTTTTCTGTTGAAAGCCGGCCAGCTCCCAAAGACCAAAAAGAAACAGCGCTCTCTCTTTGAATTGAAGAAGATGATGGACGTAACGCCGTGACATCAATCTGGCGGTTACGGCATTCGGTCTGATTTTGGGGGAAGCCAACATATTGAATACCCAATAAAAAAGAGCTCCTGAGATTCGCTCAAGAAGGCCGCCTTTGCGGCGTTTTTGAACACCGAAAATAACATCCACTTTTCCCTGATCATAAGCAGCAGCAAACGGGATTAACCACTCAGGTTCCTCTTCAAGGTCGGAGTCAATAAGAAAAATTCGTTCTCCCGTGGCGTAGGAGAGACCGGTCATTATGGCATGATGATGACCAAAGTTCCGTGATAAATCGACCACCACCAAACCAGGATCTTTCCTTTGGACCTCCACAATCTGGTTTAAGGTATGATCGGACTCCCCATCAACAACAAATATGATTTCGTAATCCTGGGTAATTTTCTCAGCAACCGCTCTCATTCGATGGTAAAATTCATCGATATAAGGAGCAGATTGATAAAGTGTGGTAACAACAGATAGTTTCATAGGAACAAATCTTACCAGTTATCGATCACCGTGGATATTTCTGAAAAATACGAAAATTCCTTTTAACAAGCCTTCTTTGGTGGGAAAAGAAATTCCCTATATCCTCGACGCCATAAAAAAAGGACAACTGGCGGGAGATGGATTTTATACGCATCGTTGTTCGGACCTCATTCGCAAAAATTTGGATGTGGCCTCGGTTTTGCTTACCTCTTCTTGTACCCATGCCTTGGAACTGGCCTATTTGGTCTTGGGTATCCAACCCAAAGAAGAGGTCATCTTGCCCACCTTTACGTTCCCTTCAACTGCCAACGCTTTTGTGATCAGAGGCGCGATCCCCCGTTTCGTTGATATTCGTCCTGATACATTAAATCTGGATGAATCAAAACTTGTTGAGGCCCTCACCAGTCGAACCAAAGCGATCAGCCCTGTCCACTATGCCGGGATAGCCTGTGATATGGAAAAGATAATGACACTGGCCAAGCAGAAAAGGATTCCGGTCGTCGAAGATGCCGCCCAGGCCATGGGAGCACAATTTCAGGGGCAACCATTGGGTTCTTTTGGAGATGTCAATGCCTTCAGCTTTCACGAAACCAAAAATTGTATAGCGGGTGAAGGTGGGGCTCTTTTGATCCGAGACCAAAAACATATCAAAAAAGCCGAAATCATCCGTCAAAAAGGGACAAATCGCTCAGCTTTTATACGAGGCGAGGTTCCGTTCTACTCGTGGATGGAATGCGGATCCTCCTATGTCCCTTCGGAACTTCAAGCAGCCTTTTTGTATGCCCAACTTCAAAAAGAAAAGGAGATTCGCCAAAAAAGGAAAGCTCTATTTGATCGGTATCAAAATGAATTTCAGTATTTAGAGAATCAGGGTAAAATTCGAAGGCCCCATATCCCCAAAGGATGTCAGCCTTCTTACCATCTTTTCTATATCTTGATGGAAAATGCAGCCGAAAGAAACCGAATCCTGGCCTGGCTCAACGAAAAAGGGATTTGGGCTGTCTTTCATTATATCCCTCTTCATTTGTCCAAGATGGGACGCCATTTTGGATACAGACCGGGAGATTTCCCGGTTGCTGAGAATTTAAGCAAAAGGATTGTTCGTCTTCCCCTGTATCACACGCTGACTCTCTCTGAACAAACAAGGATTATCAAAGAAGTAAAGAAATTTTTTACAATCTCAATAAGATGAGAAAGAACCGATTCCACATTACCATCCTTTCTGATAAAAATAGCTGGAAGAATCCCCATCTCCAAGCCTTGGCAACATCTCTTAAAAAAAAGGGACATACCGCCAATCTCATTCATTACCCCAAAAAAGTAAAAAGAGGAGACATTCTTTTTCTTATTGGATTAACAAAACTCATTCCACCAGAGATCCTGGGGCGCAACCGCCATAACATTGTTGTTCATGAAAGTGCTCTTCCCAAAGGCCGGGGATGGTCACCTTTAAGCTGGCAAATTCTGGAAGGCCGAAATAAAATCCCGATCTCCCTTTGTGAAGCAGCTAACAAAGTGGATTCAGGTGTTGTTTACTTGCGCAAGACCCTTAAGCTCAAAGGTCACGAATTGGCACCTGAATGGCGCTTGATTGCGGGAAACAAAATTGTTTCGTTGGTTCATCAATTTGTCAAACAGTTTCCCCGCATTGGGAAGAAAGGCCAAATTCAAAAAGGGAAGGCCACCTATTATAAGAGGCGGACACCAGAAGATTTAGAACTCAATCCCAGAAAATCGCTGGCCAGCCAGTTCCCCATGCTACGGATTGCTGATAACGAACGATATCCTGCTTTCTTTAAATGGAGAAAACGTCGCTATCGGTTGAAAGTGGAAAGGGAGGAAAGATTCTCATCTTGAACACAACAAGATTGAAGCCAGTTGTTACGAAAGGGCTTTTCTTGTTTGGTCTCATTCTTGTTGGTCTGTTTTTTCGTATCCCTCAAATCGATTATGGCCTCCCGGCTGCGCGTCATCCCGACGCCATCTATTTAACAAGCCAAGCTTCTCGTATGTCAGATAATTGGAGAAAGGGAGAACTGGATTTGAATCCTGGCTCTTATTATTATCCCGGCTTTCAAATCACTCTTTTGGCCCTTTCCAATTTGGTTCTGCCCAAACAACTGTCCATCCCTGCCAAATCGCGATTGTTTTGTGTTGTTGCGTCTCTTGCGACCATTCTCGTGGGATTTGGCTGTGGACTCCTTCTTGGAGGCACCTTTATTGGGATTGGAACAGGTGTATTTTTAACAGTTGGCTATCTTTTTGTTCACCAAGGCCGTTGGCCAACGGTGGATGCCCTCCAACTGTTGCTCTTGGCCCTCTCTCTTTTGTTTTTGATTCAACCCCTGAAGAAAAAATGGCTTGGTATTGTTCTATCGGGTATTTTTGCCGGGATGGCCATGGGCACAAAATACACCGCCATCATTTTTCTTTTTCCTATTTCTGTGATTGTTCTAAGCCAACCCTTCCAGTTTGATCGAAATCGTTTCTTTTATAATGTGTCACTGTGGTTAGGAGCTCTTCTTTTGGGCTTTTTCTTATCAGCACCCACTTTCTTTTTTCAGTTTCAGGAATTCTTTGATCACCTTCTCTTACAAAAGGAAATTCAAGCTCAAGGGAGTATTGCTTTCCATCCTCCATCTTTTTTGGGGTATATTTATTCTTTAAAATCCGACATCAAAGAGATGCCCTTCGGAGGAGACCTAAGAGGACAAATGGGTTGGCCCTTTGCCATCATGGGTTTTATCGGGATCGTGGTTGCCCTTAAAAAAGGGATTTCCAATCGAAACGGTTTTTTATTGGGACTCTCTCTTAGCGCCATCCTGTCTTATTTGTTCTTTTCTCTGGCTCCAAAAGTTCACAATATTCAATATCTTCTTCCTTGGGTTTTTATTGTGTGTCTGCTTGTCTCAGATTTTATTTGGGACCTTGGCCAGAAGATGAGTCAAGTTGGTAAGCAAAAATGGTCAATTTCCATCGACAAGAGGTTGATGGCCACCCTATTATTGGCGCTTGTTTCTCTCCCCATGCTGAACAAGGACTTGGCCTATTTAAAATATCTTCGAACACCCGATTCTCGCTTGATGGCAGCCCATTGGATTCTAAAGAATGTCCCCCCCAAAGACAAAATCTTGAATTTGATGTATGGCCCTTCTCTTCCCAAAAACAGATATGAGATGATTCAGTGGATTTTCCCTGAATATATCTCTCACCTCAATAAAGGATCGTTTGCGGTGCCTTCTTATAAGAGGCTTAAAAAAGAAAATATCAACTGGGTGATATGGAACACGTATTACACCAATCGTTTTTTTGGGTTTCAGGAGAAATACGATACCCATCCGTATTTCCAAGCCTGGAAGGTTTTCTACGCTGACCTGGGTGAGAAAGCCTCAGCCCGCCATCACATCCCCGGAATTATGTCCCCCAATATAGAAATCTTTGAGATCAAATAACGGGCATAAGCCCACTCATCATCTGTTCTTTAGATCAATCTTCCATAGATTACGCTGGGTTATAATGATCAATCCGATCAAGACAATCGCAAGGGAGATATTTATAGCGGGCAAGAAATATTTTGTGTATCCGGTTCCAATGAAGAAGATGATGGTGTTGATGCCAATGAGGAGAATCCGAAATTCTGTGGGGCCAATTCCAACAAAATGGATTTGAAATTCATTTGTCGCACCAAATGACAAAAAAGAATTGATCATAAAACAGGAGAGGAGTCCCAACAGAATAAAGAATTGGAGCTCAAAACCAGGTGGGGCAATAAGATAATACCCCAGGGTAATGGAATACAAAAACACATAGTCCAGAAAGTGATCCATATAAAATCCCCATTTGATCAATCCTGTGTTTCGTTCACGTCCCACGGCCCCATCAAGCAAATCCGTGATATATTGAAGAACCACCATAATGGACACCATCCAAATCCAATTGAGATCTGATTTGGCCAACCAAAAAAACCAGACATTGAGCCCACTCCACACCAACGTCATCATGGTGAGATGATAAGTTTGGAGCCACCCTGGAACAAGAGGAACGAGAAAACCCCTTAAGGCTTTTTCTGGTTTCGATAAAATCGATTCCCCTACTTTTTGTGCCCCCCCAAATGTTTTTGTTTTATCCATATATTGATGGCCCCCTCTGATCCCAGATTTGTGATTAAGTATAATGAATTAATAATGGTTAGTTTAAATGAATAATCTTTGGTCTCTTCTTAAAGAAACATTTCACGCCTGGCACCAGGATAACGTTGTCCTTTTGGCTGGGGCACTGTCGTTCTTTGCGGTTTTTTCACTGGTCCCCATATTGGTCATCACCATTGCTATTGCAGGACAATTTTTGGGTGAACAGCAGGCCCAGCAAGAAATTTACCGACAAGCCACCATCTTGTTCAATCCCCAAGCTGCACATGCCATTAAATCCCTTTTGGCAGGCGCCACCAAATCAAGCGCAGGCATTGCCTCTTTTTTTAGTGGCGTGTTGCTGATTTTTATCTCGATCAGGGTTTTTTCTCAACTTCAGGACGCTTTAAAAATCATTTGGAGGGTAAAAGAAAAGAAGATCGGTCTTATCAAAAGTGCGTTGAAGAAAAGGTTTCTTTCCTTTCTCATGCTTATTGGGGTTGGTCTCTTTTTATTCCTTGCGCTCTTACTTGATATCTCACTTCAGCTTTTTAGTTCTTCTGTGAACCAATGGATGCCTGAGATCGATAAACTCCTTCTGTTGCGATTTTCTTCTGTTGTTGCTTCTCTCATTGTTTTTACCATTCTCTGTGCGATGGTCTACCGCTTTGGCCCTAGAACAAACGTGCAATGGAAAGATGTCTGGTTTGGTGCGGTCACCGCATCCTTCCTCCTCCTTGTCAGTCGTTATTTGCTTACCTTCTACTTCCGGTGGAGTAACATCATTACCCTCTATGGCGCGGCAGGGTCCATTATCGTGATTCTTCTGTGGATCTACTTCTCAGCCCAAATATTTCTCTTTGGAGCCGAACTAACGTGGGCCTATGCGTATCGCTTTGGGTCTAGAGCCAAATCCCCTCTGCCAGAATGATGAAAAAGAACATTCTCATTTTTCTGGTTCTCCTTATTGTTGTTGGCGTTTATCTCGTCAGAAAACGAATCATCAAAGAAAGAGTAAAGAATCTGTTGGTTTATACAGCATGTGACCAAGGAGAATTGGACAATTATTTTAATATTGACCACGTTCATAACTCACCCATCATATTTAAGAGGATGAAAAAGAATTTTGCGAAATTCAAGGTAAAGAAACATCATCTGGCAGGTTTTGGAAAACAATCAAAGAAAGATGTGTTTAATCTCTCCCGTTCGATTGGCCGTGATATCTACAACCAGTGCGGAACCCCCATCCGAACCGAAGAACAAGCCCGAATGTTTGTCTCACTGATGATAAGGACAGCATTAAATTAAGCTGTTTAGAAATTTATCCGCAGAAACCAACCTGATTCCATCAACCAGCTTGTCAGTTCCCGTTTTCTTGATGACCTGATAGACAAATGGGATTTTTAATCTTTCACGGAAATAATTTAATTTTGTCGTTGGTCCTTCGTCCTGTGTTTTGACTTCCACAGCGAACCAGGGTTTTTCATTCACTGTCACCATAAAATCAACCTCTCTTTGGGATATGTCTCTCAAGAAGGAAAGCTTAGCCTTATATCCTTCTCTATTTTGGAGCCAATGGACAAACTTGAGAAGATGAGAAGCAACCAGATTTTCAAAGCGCGCTGCCTCGCCTTGAATCTCTGACCAATCCCAAAGGAAAAGTTTCGGTTCTTTTTTTAGGGAACGAATTGTGTTTCGCGCGAAGGGATAAATCCGAAAGTGATAATGAAATGATTCCAACACATCCAGCCAGTGCGACGCAGCTCTGTGGCTAATTTCCAAATCTTCTCGGATGGAGTTGATCGAAAGAAGGGACCCCACTTTGGTGGGCAACATGTCGCTCAAGAGTTTCATGGTGCTGATGTCTCGAACGGCATCTGTGTCTCGAATATCCTCTCTAAAAAGGCGATCGTTTCGTTCGTTTTGCCACCGCCGTAGTGTGCGTTCGTTGTGTTCAAATAATGGTTCCGGGAATCCTCCGAATTTATCAAGAACATCCAATCCTTTACCATCTCTTTCTATTTGAAGTTCACGAAATGGTTTCGATTTGCATTTCGTGTTGTTCATTTCAGCCAGAGAGAAGGGATGTAAAAGATAATAATGGTATCGTCCCATTAAGGAATCTCCTCCTTTTCGATAGAGATCCATGCGCGCACTTCCCGTGACGAGGAATTTGTACTTTTCCTTATGGGAGTCGTATTCTCCTTTTACAAAACGCTTCCATCTCTTGAATTTGTGGATTTCATCCAAGATGATGAGCTCAGCACTCCCTGGCCACTCAGAGCCCATCATCCGCTTACGTTCCAGCGTATTGTCCCAGTTGAAGTAACCAATTTCCCGAAATTTGGCAGCAACAAGAGTTTTCGCAAGGGTGGTTTTCCCAACCTGCCTTGGCCCCCCAACAAACACCATCTTTTTCTTAAGGTCTTCAACAATGGAAGCGGTTAAATAGCGGTTTTTTATCATAATGCAAGGATATACAATGTTTTGCTTATAAGCAAAACTTTATATATATTTTTTTGCTTATAAGCAAAATTTAAACTCCTTTTAAATGAGGGGGCTTCGGTTTATTAAGGGGATAGTGTTTCTAATTGAAGGGGATTACCCAACTTCGCATCAATTACTCTGGTTAAAAGGGTGTGTGCCTCGCCCGTCGGGACATAGCTTCGGTCCGGTGGTAGCTGGGCCAACCGAAACCTGGCCCCAACGGGATTTGAACCCGTGATCTCCACCTTGAGAGGGTGGCGTCCTAGACCACTAGACGATGGGGCCGTGAAGAAGGGTTATTTTAGCTATTTCTCACTAAGAAAGAAGGCTTTTACACCGGGTTAGGGAGTCTTTTTTAACCTTCCTCCTTATTATATATAGGTCCCTTAGAATGAAATCCTGGAAAATGTATCTTCAAATTCCATTATTTCATCCCTTAAATCATCTTCTGTTACCCCAATGGGATGGCTTAATAAGCAGTAAATGATCTTTTCATTGGCTTCCAATGAATACTCATGCCGTTTATAGGATTTTTCATCAATAAACCATTCATGTTTCCAAATTTTCTGGTCATGTCGATTCGTCTCAATTGGTTCTTCTAATCCGTATTGGTTGCCTGCCTTATCTGCCAGGGCCAATCCCCTTCTGACATATTTGTGATAATTCATATTTGCCGTGCTTGGAATAACTTGAAACTGGGCTTTATCTATCATTCCAAGAGTAAATTCCGTTATATGCTCATTGCGAATGGAAAACCCTGAGAATTCTTCCTTCTCGGTATGTTTTCTTATATTCCAGTGCCATTCAAATTCCATATTTATCCCATTTGAAAATATGACTTCATCATCAGGCGATGAGTACTTTATGAAAGGAGCAAAAATGTATTTTCCAAAAATAGGATGTTTCTTTATGTCTTTTGAAAAGGTATCAAATGACCAGAATGCCAATACAATTGGCACTACAATGAGAAGAATTAATCCAACCACTCCAGAAAACGCTTTGAATCCGACCCATCGATGGCCTCGAACTTCCGCGATCTCCCCGCTGCCTTCCTTCTCCGCCATAAGTTTGGAAAAGAGAGGGACCATCAAAGCCGGGTAAATTGGAACCAAAATTAATCCCAGTAGGCCAAAACCAAATTCAGACATCCGTTTGGAGAATTGGTCAGATTCATCGAGCAAACCAGGTGATTCTACTGTAAGGAATAAAACAATCAAATGGATGAAGAAAACAACCCAAAAATTCCCTTTGACCAATAGGCGACTGAGTTTAAAGGGACTTCGGTCTTTGCCTCTGTCCAAAACAGAAATGACGATGACAAAAGCAAAAATGGTCCCCAGATAGATTCCAGGAATGATTCCCGCAAGGACACCCAGCACAACAATGATTCCCCAAAGAAAGGAATAATAAATATAACTCCAAAATACACCTCGAATATTTTTGAAGTTTTCAAGGACCCCAACTTTTTGATTCAAAACAGCTACTGAGAAAAACAAGATCAATGAAATGTCAGCACAGTATTCAGCAACCACCCCCAAAGCCCACACAAAACCCAACAGACTGAACAAAAACCAATTTTTAACTTGGATATCAATCAACTGGAGAAATGGAACGACAAGACTCAATCCATATCCAACAAGAACGATAGAGTAGAC
>MSYE01000179.1 GCA_002176905.1 bacterium F11
AAGCAGGAAACACCAATCCTGAGCTAATCCCTGATTTTCTTTCTTCTTTGTCCTTAAAGAGAAGGCGCATTGTAAGAAATGATCAGTCGAAGAGAGAACTTTTTCAAACGTATTTAGATCGGACTTTATTCAATGTGAACCAATTCTTTTCTGAACATGGATATCGGCTGGTTCCCACCGACTCTGGTGACTACAAACTGAATCCGCTGCCCCCATCTGGAACAAGGAACAGAACCTGGAGCAGTGAGACTTGGTTCAATAGGACCTGGAGAGGGCCGTACCTTGTTCCCTTTGTCCTCTTGGGTATTGTCTTGGGGATTCCACTTTTGGGAGAGACGGGCTCCAGCCTTGCTTTCCTGGTACCGGCCGGTGTTTTGCCTTTGTGGGACGTTCGGTTTTGGAGGGATTTGATCGTTGATGAAAGCGGAGCCGTAACCTTATTCCCGGATCTACCCGATCCCAAACGGGAGCAAATTCGGCAATTGATTATGCAGAGAGCGCCTTCGTTTGAAACACTGGCCGAGTTTGTTGATAACCGGCATGCGGCCATCCTCTTTGCCATTTATGTTCAAGGGAAAACCATTGAGGAATATACAGTAGAAACCGACACCGATGCCAGGGTCATCACGGGAAGATTGGAATTAGCCGAAACAAAATTTTTGCAGCATGAGAGAATTAGTAGATCTGACCTTATCCCTGGGACTGCCTCTCAAGACGCTCCCCCCATTTCAACAACCTCCCCCTCCCTCGCCACGGTCCCCGATGGAAGTGAGAGGGACACCATCGCGGCCGGTGATGAATCTTCTGATTCCCTTTCGGAGGAGCCCTTTTGGGTCCAATACAAGAGGGGCGAACAAAAGGAGGTTGTGCAGCGATGGTTCGATGAAGGATTAAGCTTTGATGAGGTTCGCGCACGAACGGGTTGGACAGAGAACACGTTTCGAAGGAGATTGGGATACTGGGATATGGATTCCGAAGGGGCTGATCCCGAAAAAACCAATGCTATACAGCCCGAGGGAAAAGACGCAGGGAAAGAAAAGGTTTCTCCTCCCCCAAAGGTCGGTAAGAAAAAGCCGGATATGTCGATGTTGGATTCTGTCCCTCCGGTCAAACTGCCCGCTGATTTTGTTCCCCGGCCCTTGGCGGATTATGGGTTTGTGAAAGCGCAATTGAGGGAACTCAACGGTCCCGCCGTAGGGGTGTTCACCGATAAAGATGTGTTGGAACAGGGAGTGGCTACCGTTCTTCATCGTTTTCCGAAACCCGGGTTGCAAACGATTCGAAGACTCATGGCCATGGGCGCCTTTCACCATCGCCATTCTGATGGATCATTCCGAGAAAACTATCTTATCATCCCGTCTGATTTGGACTTGATGGCATGCCGGTTCAACCAATTGTTCTTGGCCGAAAATCCCTATGGAATGATTGGTTTCCGCGCCTTGGACCGACTTGAAAAATTGAAAGGGGGTTGGGATAAGATCCGCGTTCTTGTCACCAAAACCAGGGCTGATTTATTGGAACAGGGTTTCAGTGAGGAGAACGTCTTTCACATCCAACTCGAATTGGCCTTGCTTGGCCTTGCGTTAAAAGAAGGGTCCCCCCCCAGCCCGCATATCAATAAAAAACTCCTCTTGATCCTTCTTCCTCTTATCTCTACGCCTTTGTCTGTCGGATTGTTGATTCCGGGTTTGGAGACCTTGGCCTTGTGGGGGATTCAGCATGTGGGGCTTGTCAATTACGCGATCATGGAATGGTGGCAACTGGGACTGGTGGGCGTGGTTTTCTCGCTAGCTCATCTTGCCGAGTTGATACAAGTTGCAAAGGATTTCGACCGGTCTTGGATGGAAAAGGCTGGCATTATTGGGACTCGGCTGGTCACGAAAGCCGTGATGGGGACTTTGTTCGTATGGCTTTTGATTCCGCCAGACGGATGGAGGCTGAGCGCCGGTTCCCATACCATTCTAAACTCTCTTATTCTGTTTGCGATCCAACTAGGGATTCCTGGGTTTGGAACCTGGATTACGCCGTTTTCGACCAGACCTACCCCATTGCCTCCTATCCCTGACAATGTGGCTGAGGCGGTTCAAAATATGAAAGCAGCTCTTGAGAAGGATGAACTTGATGAAATTAGAAAGGCACTTTCGGGGTTAAACTCGGCAGCCATCGTGTGGAGTGACGAAGAAGACGAAGTTTATCCTGGCTTTGCTCGAGCGCTGTTGGAAACAAATGTCACGAGGAACGGAAAGGAAGAGTTAATGCTGACTGTAATGATTAATGATTTAGGTAATAGTGATCGCGTCAGCTTATTCCTAACATTTTACAAGTTACTCGTAAGATTCCCTCTTTTTGATCAACCTGGTTTGAGCAGCCGACTGGCGACATTGGTTGGATTACAAGCGAGTGTAGGTAAAAAGAAGCTCCTCCTCCATTTGTACCAGTTAATGATCTCCAAACTCCTTGCTGAAATGGTGGCCCAGCCTGATAACCGGACGTTGCAGTATGAGGGCTCCTATATGTTTTCGGACCTAGCGGAAAATGCTTGGAGGGCAGGCAAGGGCACAACGAAGGGAAAAGTGGCCCAAATCATGGCGGAAACAAGCCTGGGAATGGGACCTGACACAAAACCTGAGTCCGTGGCGCGTCGCACGGTCTGGAATATGGGACAAACTTCCGATCCAGAATTGTATTCCCGAGCGCAGGATACGATTAACGAAATGCTTTATGAAACAATTGCGCCGGAGGTAAAGGCTCCATTTGCCAGGCAAATTGGTGAAGTCCGATTTGAAACAGAATCCGGAGATTGGGACGTTGTGGATGCTTTGGTAGCCGTGATGGAGAATCCGTTTAGAGGAGATTCGGCTAACGGTTTTAACATCCGTTCGCGGGCTTACCAAACCGTTAGAAAATTGGCCGAAACCCGAAATCCGAATATAATCAAATCATTTGAAGAAACAACGACACGCCGAGGGAATACCGCCGTTCAGTTGTTGGTAACAGGATTGTATGAGGACGGGATCAAGGGGATAATGAGTGTTGGCACAGGGCAGACCTACGAGACAGATTGCCTCTCTTCCGCCAGAGCACTGAAAGCGCTTTGGGAAACCGGTTCCCCCGAATTGCGCAGGCAAATAAGAAATGCGACCCCGAATTTCCAGCAAAGGTTTGGAGATCTCTCCCCCGACCTAAATGCCGAAGGGATAATTCAATATTTATCAATTCGATTAGGTACGTATGTGCAATCCAATCTTAATGAGGTATTAAATGCTTTCGGGAGCACGGATGTTCCGGCTCTTGACAGTGAGCAGCTTAACCAGGACTCTCAGCCTGATAACGCTGCCTCTAACGGGGTGAACGGTAAAAATCTCTTACCAGTCATTCTTGTTCTTCTCTTAACTCCCTTCTTTCTGGGGGCGATGGAAGGAACAAGTTTGGCATGGTGGATTTCTTCTTTTCTCAATGGGGAAACGTTATCCAGCCTGGCTTTACTTATTCCAGCGGGTGTTCTTCCTTTTGTGGATGAAGGTGACAATTTTAATCGGCGGACGCTGTTTAAGGGAAGTGGCGTGGCCGCAGGTGCGGCGCTCGGATTGAGAAATGGGAGCGCTCAGGATCTGATCCCAACAGGAGAACGGCGTTTTGATTTCCCCCCTCGGGCCCAGGATCAGGCGCATGATTTTATCTATCACGACAATGGTCCCCATACGCGAAGGCGACATTTTGATAACAGGATTCCTTTTATGCGGGCGGCCATGGAGGATGCTCGTGTTGGGGAGATTGATGGCGCCACCAAATTTGTGTTGTGGCAAGAGGACATTGTTGAGTTTGGAGAGTTGATAAAGAAAATGAAAGATCTGGTCAATAGCCGGTATTCCCGCCGATCCAGATCCATCCAACGGGAAATTGAGAAGGCGTATGGATTACGGAAACCCGAATTGGAACAGCTTTATGCATTTGGTCTGCGGTTCCGCGATGCCGATGAAAAGGGACTGTCTGATCTCATTCGTCTTTTTAAAGATGAGACATCGGTTCTTCCTCTCCGTCTTTTTGTTAAAGGGCAATCTTATCTCTTGAAAACCACGCGCAATCGGGGTTTAACAGATCCCGCGATGGGATATGCTTCACAGGTCTTGAAGTTTGCCGATAAAGAAAGGTTGGACCTTCTCTTTGAGGAAGAATCTGGAAAGGCCGTCCAATTGTTGGTGATCGCTCATTATTATCAAACTTTATCCAATAATGCTCTTGCCCAAGGAAAATTTGAAGAAGCCAAAACTCATTCGAACAACGCCATTCGATACAATATTCTTAGACTACAAGAACGTGCCCGAACCAACTTCGATCAAATAAAGAAATTGAAAGAAGAACATCCGAGTTGGGCCATCTTTTGCCTGAAAGGAATCAGCCATCGATATGAACACTTGACCATGGAACAGGAAGGATACCGTGTGGTGATCAACGATGACGCTTTTGATCACAATCCAACCCCCACGACCGAACTTTACGAATCTCTCTTAAGAGGTAATCCCCTTGATCGTGATAAGAAAAATCTCCTCTTTGCCCACGCTCTTGTGATTCCCAAATTGATTGAATGGAAAACCCCTGCGAATGCGGACACTTATGCGGAATTATCCAGAATGATTGTCAACGGCGAAAACCCTGATCCCAACCAACCGGATATCCCCCCTCTTTCGGTTGGGGATATCCGAAAGATGGTGGAATTTATTGGAACCGAATGGGAACAAACCGAAGAGAAGAGCGACTTCAAATTCTCGGAGAAAATGCAGAAGTGGATGAAGAATCCAGAAAACGGTGTTCATTGGATGCCGACCTATGACGAGGCCATCGAGGCCATTCATCGGGATGTGGGCCCAGATAAGAAACATATCTATTCTTCCAGTGATTACCATATCACAAAGGAGCACTTTGATAGACGAATGCCCTTTATAAACGATGTTGTCAGAAAAACAAATGAGCGAGGAGCCAATCTGGTCATTTGGTCGGAATCGGGTATAAAATGGGATCAATTCAAATTAGAGATGGAACGGTTGTCAAAGGGAGTATATAGCCGTCGAAGATTAGCGAAACTCTGGAATGTTTCTGAAAAGGAATATCAGGTTTTGTATCAATTCTCGCAGGATGTTATGGCCGCTATATCCCAGGGGTCAACTGCAGTTTTAACTTTACTAAAAGATGAAAGGACGTTATCCAAACTCGATCTTTATGTAAAAGGCGTGATGTACTATTGGACGACGGAGTGGACTGAAAACGCAGAGAGACATATTGGTTTTAATGAGGCGCAAAGAGCTTTCGCATCCCGCATGAAGGCACCCATCCATTATCAGCAATGGACGGGTAAGATGTTGAAACATTTCATTCTCTACGATTTGAGTGCCAGATTTTCCAAGGTCTCTTTCTACGATGGAGAATTTAAATCAGCCAGGACATTTGGTGCCAAGGCTCAAGATGAATTAAACCAATGGATGAATGAAAGACTTAAAACCAAAAAAGCCGACATTGATAGAATCAAAAGGATCGATCCTGATGCGTCGGTCTTGATCATAGAAGGAACTGGGCACCGCCTTGATTGTAAATTAATGAAAGAGGACTATTATGAGGTAACACAGGATAAAAAGACATTGGACCAAGATGCCTTATTTAATTGGAAGTTGTATGAAGACACGATCAAGGATGAGAAAATGTCACAAGATAACCATGAGAGAACTCTCAGGCTTTCATTGTTTGACCTTTTCTATAATACCGACCCTGCAAAGTCGGAGCCTTATACAATTCTCTCTTGGGAAATATTAAATGGGATCAATCCCCTTACTGGAGAAAAAGAAAAAAAATTATCGGTCATCAGTAGCGATGCCATTCGGCAAATGTCCCTTGATTTAGGTGAAAAACTGATTGAAGAAAGGGGGACCAGTGTTGAGAGTGAAGACCAATTTAATTTTAAAAAATTGGCCGCTGAGTATATGCAGCTCTGGTTAAAAGAAACCAAAATCGGAACTTTTTGGATTCCCGAATTTGATGAAGCCATTCGCCGGATCAAAGCCAACGAACCGGTGCGAAACCCTCCTCCTTCCGCCCCTCTTCAAGAGGCCCCGGAGGTCGTGACAGAAAAGACAGATGTTTCTTCTACGGCTATCCCGACAACGCCGGAAGAAAAATACAAAGAAGTGAGGAAATTCTGGATTACCATCTCTGTTATTGGAACGGTCATCGCTGCTTTCTTATCTCTCCTTGGGTGGCATTTCCACAGGAGAAACCGCATACAAGGTCCACCAAAGATAAAATTCTCTCTCCTTATTTGGTTGGGCCTAGGAACTGTTGTGGCCGCAGGAGTGGCTTTTGATGCAACGAATTTGAATGGATTGTCCTTTGCCTTCTTGCCCTTTGTTCCTGGCCGTGTTGTGTCGAGATTTATCGATACCGGATTGCCTTCTTCGGAAGACCTGGCCTTGGCCAAAGCAGCGGAATCAGAATCGCATCGACGAACCTTTTTGGAATATGTGGCAGATGCTTTTACGGCAACACTGGATAGAGAAGGCTGGGATGCTCCTACGAAGATAAAGAAATCAAGTTTTGATGAGGATGCCTGGAAATCAGTCCACAGAGACATAAGTCTCGAAAACAAATATTCCATTTGGGAGCGTTTGCGTTATGTTGTGAGTGGTCTTTCCCCTGATCAACCTCTTCAAGGCGGGCTCACAAAAACCCTTGTCCATCAATTGCTGTGGCTCCTAAAACGGCGCCGGGTTAAGGGGGCTGACGACCAGGTCAATCAACTGCTCCAAACTATTGCGGATGTGACGCGCATTCGCACCAAATCGGAGAAAAAGGAGATCCAAGAGGCTTTCGATCGCATGAAAAACCTTTTGGGGATGGCCAGTGATAGGAAAATCGGACTTGAAGTGTACAAAGGGGATGCCACTGCCCAAATTGGAAACATGGTATTTGATAAAGGATCAGGTACCTACACTCTTCATGTGAGCAAGGAGTATCTTGATAAACACATTGTGAAAAGAGGAACCGGGTACTATATGAACGGAAAACGCGGTGCCGGTGCCAAACTGATTCGTGATTTTCGGCTTCATGTTTTTATCGCCAATGCTCTTGTTGAAGGTGTCATGCGGAAACCGGATGTGGATCCGGAGCAAGTTCGATGGGCGTTGTTTTTGGAGGGGCTGGGCGATGATGTGATTCCCTTGGATTTGGGCCAGAAGAGAGTCGAGGAAGTAAAAGAACTTCAATTTAAGAAACAGAGCCTCATTAAGAGTTCTTATCTGCAACACATCATGGAAGGGGTGGGACGGGTTCTCCGTTATCGGTATGACCTTTTTGAAAAAGACCAGTTGGAAAAGGTGTTCAAAACCCTTGAATGGTATGACGCCAAAAAGAAACCCTCAACCAAACGGAGTCAACCTCCTGTATACGATTTTGAAACCATCCATCTTGATAAGGATGCGGAAAAAGCCATTGCCATGAAAAAGGATGGAGAAGATATCTTTTTTACCGATATTGAGGATGGGATTGGCATTTATCAGGCCGAAACAGGGGAGCAAATTGCAGCGATTCATATTCCCAATGTCACCACGCTTGCGCTCAGTTCCGAAATAACGGACTACAGAGATGAAAGCGAACCTGAGACCAAACGTTTTCTTGCTGTTGGCACCAAAGGTGGGGTTCATTTGGTGGATGTGACCGATCCCCGGTTGCCGTTGATGCCGGACAAAATCCGGTCCCGAACAACACGAGAACCCGGGGAAATTGTCGAGATGTATGAAGCCGGGAGCACAAGCAAGAGTTTGGAAAAAATTCCTTCTCATGGAAGCGTCACGCATCTTACTTTTTATGATAGTGGAGACAAATTGGTGTTTGCCACATCAAATAATGAAATACGCTTATGGGACTTAAAAACAGGTCAACAGGTATCGATTCAAAAAGAAGATAAGGATAGAGAAATAAAACATCTTTGGGTCAAAGACGAAAACATCTATACCATTGAGGCCGATGGGACCGTGTCTTATTGGGCCAAAAGCCGAAGGAAAGGATGGGATAACCGGGAAGAGAAAAGGGTGGTGAGCGAAGGTCATGAGGTGAGTGCTGCCACAGCCGATTCCTCTGGCCAGCGTCTCATCCTGGCCACAAAAAAAGGTTCCCGCGCTCAAATTGAAGTGGTTGAGGTCGGCCGCGTTCCGTACACCTCGTTTCAGCGCGACCGTCACGTGAAGATACTGGATCATATCAATCCGTACGATTCTTCTATCGACGAATTGGTTCTTTCCCCTGATGGGGAATGGTTGCAACTCCAAATATACGGATACAATTCGTGGTATCCCATGAAGAAACCCCGAACCGAGCTCGACATCACACCAAACGAGGATTGGCGCGCTCCCGGAATTGTGAAATTCTGGAACGGACGTATTGTTCAAATCCGTGATAAGAGGGCCATTGTGGGGCCTTTGTTGAGATCGGCCGCGGCCATTCTAATTCTGGTGGTGGTGGCAAGCCTGATTGGAAACGCCGCGGAATCTCTTCAACTGGCCTCTGTTGCCGGTTCTGGTTTGATTCTGGATCTGGATTCCCTCCTTTCTGATACAGATCCTACCTCGGCAGAGGATTCCCACCTTAAGCGAAAAAGGAAGAGAGCCGAGACAATGGCGGACATTATTATGGCTTTCCGGAATCGACAATTTCAACAACTGATCCCCATCCGAACCCTGGGTTATGATCGAATGGATCAACCTCAGTTCGTTGCGGAGGGCGATGTTTTGGTGAAGGTGGCGGATTGGGCTGATGATGAGAAATTCCTCGGTTTGTTAAAAGAGGCCCTTCAAGGCCATCCCAATCGTTCTATTTCAGAGAAAGAAATTGAGGAAGAATTGGACCTTTGGATTGCGGTTTTTCTGGCCCATATGTTGCGGTCGGAGAATCCATCAACAACCACTTCTGACATTGGAGAGAACTATCTTTATGTGTTGAAACAAGGAAATCAAACTCAACAATCCTCTCGACTTCAAAAAGTACAATTGTTATCAGGCTTGATAAAGAATGGAAACAAGAATAATAACATCACAATTTTAACGGATTCGTTGTCTCATGGCATTGTTCAAGAGGCCTTAGGGTTGTTGGGCTCATTCCGTAATCAACCCAACATAGAAGTGGAAGTGGATGGACAAAAGGGCGAAGCCTTGTTAACGAATCCCTATCTTGATCGAGAGAGCTTAGAAGACAGATATGGTGTCCAATCCTTAATTGTGGCCCCCAGCCACATGTTAAATGATCACATCTCAGGCATCATTGCTTGGGACCAACTTGTTCCCATCACCATCCAATCCCTAGAAAACCTCGGGCGAATCCTCCAGAAAATCCTTATCTACGCGTAAAGAAAGAGGAAGATGGGGTCAAAGCTGATATTTGATAAGTTTATCCAACTGCGCTTTCACTTTAAAAAATAAGGGTGACTTATCCGTCTCTCCTTTCCGACAGACTGGTGAGATGGCTCCATACGTGACACCGCCTAGAAGCGCTCCAATTTCCGTATAGGATAACAAAGAATATGTTCTCAAGAAGATCATCGTGGCTTGCCGGGCTTCATTTTTATAGGAAGAATAACGACCTTGGATCAGGGCCTTATCCGTATGGTATATCTTCACGATCTGATTAATGACTTCATTGGGAGATAATTTCTGACGAAGAGGCCGATCCTGGGGCGTATCCAAAGGCTTTTTATTGTTCTCAACAAATTCGGTCCGAATCCATTTTTTAAATTTCTTATTACCCAGGATGGCTGGCCATCGGGGATTCGATAATGTGTTATCGATATCATGAGGGGGTTCCTTTATGACAAACCGATGAAACTGATCGCGTGCCTCCTTCGGATCCGGGTCAAAATAGGAGAAAACCGTTGATGTCTCTAGCCATGCGGGGGCTTTCTGAGGATGCAAATAGAATTGATGGCTCGCGTAGGGATCCTTTTCAGGACCGGAGATAAGCTTGGCTTTTGTCCCATTCATATGGATGTATCGAGTCACCTCGAGAAAATAAGAATCTTTTTGAATAAGAATTGATTTAAAGCGCCCCCGAAATAAAGAACCATCTCGATTGTATTTTCGATTAAACCGTTGGGTGTAGACTCCATCTATGTATTGCATGGCCCGACTCAGGTTTCCTAAAGGAGTTTCGATTAACAAATGGTAATGATTCGGCATCAATGAAAAGGCGTGAATTTTGATTTTAAAACGTTCAACGGATTCCCCAAAGGTCTTTAACAAAAGGAATCGATCCCCGGTATCACTGAAGATAGGACACCGATTCCAACCGCGGTTCATGACATGATAGAAAGCGCCATTATATTCTATGCGTAGTGGTCTAGACATTTTTTGGATAACGAGGGGTGAGAGAATTTATGAGGGAAGAAAAAGTCGGATGACCAAAAGGGTACAAAAAAGGGAGATGGGGATCAAATCTATCAAATATCAGCTTTGACCCCTTCTTCTTTACAATTTATTTACAATTTGCTGACACGCTCTTGTCTTCCTTCGAGGTATCATGCTTTCTCACAAGGGGCCCCTTCTGTTGGAGGGGACAGGAGAGGGCCTCCTTGTTTTTGAACTTTGAGCTTTGAATTTGAAATTGGAATTTTCTTCCCCAAACTGAAAAGTTTTCCCTTCATCAGATCTTAAGCCCGCCCTTACTTTTCTCTTACATTAGAAGAATTCCCTTCGACAAAATATCCAATCTTATCCTCCAAAATCAGAAATCTCAAAAATGAAATCGATTGGCCAAACTGATGTCCTTACGAATGGAAACGAATGCGAGCATGGTCGATAGAATTTACAAATACTTTACAATTCTCTGACACGCTTCTTTTGGAAATGCCGATAGAATGAAGCCTCGTTTTCGGTTGAAAATCTGAAAAAGGATTTGCCATATGAAAACCCTCACCTCTCAAAAATGTTTCTTGGTTGTTATTGGTTTCATGATGCTAACCCTAGCTTTTAAATTTGGTCATACTGCTCTGTCCCCAGAAAAGGGGCCAGACAAAATTGACATTGTATTAACCTCCCATATAGATAAGGTTGTTCCCGAAACATCCTTTTTCTGTTCTTCCCAAATCATCGCTTATGCCACCTTTCCTCCTTATTATGTTCGTTCCCACAAGATTGAAGGATATTGGAACCGGCCGGATGGATTTCGGCAGGAACACACCAATCTGGATCTTGAATTTAAACCCAAAGGAAGCCGCACCGCTTTTTTGTGGATCCAATTTGAAGAAGGAACGTCGCTGGATGCATTCCGGAAAAGCGAGCGCCCGGATGAGGAAACCCAGAAATTTAATGGAACATGGACCCTGGACCTCTTGGCCGATGGCGAGAAAGTCGGAGAAACCGAATTTGAAGTTCAATGCCCCTAACGTCTCATAATTACAAGGAGAATAAAATGAAGAAGATAAAAATCGTTACACGTTGTTGTCTCATGATGTTTTTCATCGCTGTTATGTCCTTCGCTGGTATGGGCTGCAAAAAGTCCTCATCCGGCGGTTCCGGTACCAACTCAGGGGGAGGAGTTCAAGATCCCAACCCAGCACCGGATCCAGATCCGATAACCTATGACCTCCAAGTCGGTAAGTCCGGTGAAGGAAATGGAACCATCCAATCGGATGTGGCCGGTATTTCTTGTGGAGACACCTGTTCGGCAGCTTATAATGACCAGACGCAAGTGACCTTAACGGCTATACCGGATAATCCCTTTATCGCCTTTCAAGGCTGGAGTGGGGATTGTTCGGGAACAGATGTGTGTGTGGTGGATATGACGCAGGATATCAATGTCACCGCTCAATTTGGCAAGGTTTCCATTAGCGGAGAGTACGCCGGAACCACCTCTCAAGGAAAAGATATTTCTTTTGTCTTTGAAGACAACGGTCTCAAAATAACAGCCTATACCATTGTCATTGATGGAGTTTGGTGTATAGCGACTTCTGAGGTCACGATAACGTTTGGGAATCCTCAACCCTTGTCTGAGGATTATTCCTTTGATGTCAGCGATCCTGAATATCAGATGACAGGAACGTTCGAATCTCCCGTAAGCCTTTCTGGTTCCTTGGAACAAGGCAATTCCGATTGTCGGGGAACCGAATATGTGACGTGGTCAGCAACAAAATCCGTGGGTGTGACGGCACTTCGTGCCAAAATGGCCTATCCCATTGGTCGTCATGAAACAATTATAAAGAAGGAAATGAAGTAATGCGTCAATCTCGGCCTTATTGCCGCAAGCAATAAGAAAATGGGGAACGACTCCTCCCATCGAGGGGATAGGGAGGGTCGTTCCCCCCTAATTGGGTTTTGAGCTTTGTGATTTGTGATTTGAGCTTCTTTTGAATTTCAAATCACAAATCACAAATCACAAAGCTCAAAACTCAAAAGAAGCACCAATTTTCATTTTTCAATTTATGTTAGAGGAAAAAGACATTTATTTCTTAATTTGATCTTAAAGGGGGCTTGAAAATGTATGTGAAGATGATTTTCCTTTTAATCGTTGTGTCCTTATTCACCCTCTCCTCCTGCACACCCCTGAAAACCTACACTGGTCCGCGCCTTCCCTTCCCCCAACGGGTCCATCTTTTGGATCAAGTTCACAAGAAAAATCTCTTTGTTGGAGCCGATGTGGTGGCGATTGACGATATATTGGTTGAGGATTCAACGGTGGGATGGGAAGTCCCTCCGGGTCACAGGATGTTAACGGTGACCTATTTTGTGACCGAGGTTGATCAACCTCACTTATTTGATAAGACTCAAGTTTGGCGCTCAAAGTATCCTGCCTCCATTCTATTTAACGCCAAACCGCAGCATCGCTATCAAGTAAAAGCAGCAGGAATTGATGGGGATTGGATACCCTGGGTTGAAGACACCAAGGAGAGAATGGTTGTTGGAATTGGTTCTTTTGAGAAACCTCCTGTGCCTATTGTTTCTCCTTGTCCCCGGGTTCTCGCCCCAACAACACCGGTTCATCGCACCCTGGAGGTTCACATCTCACCCCTGGTTTCGGATCCTCATCATTTGTTTAAGTTTGCGGCTTTAAATGCTTTCTCAAGAACCTTTGAAAAGGTTCAGGTTCGAAAAGACTTTTTGGATGACGGGCGTATCCGCGGTAAGAGAATGGAGATCAGTCCCCCCTCCCGGCGTTTCTCCGGAGAGAGGGCGGCCAAATACGATTCCGTTCTTTTAAGGGTTGATCTGAAAAAAAGGCCAATACCCGATGCAGACAAATATGAGGCCACATGGAAATTTCAGTTTCGAAACAAAATCATTGCCAATGGGCGGCGCGTGGTGGAGTTGGATAAGGATTCTGATCAATATTTGTTAACGACCACTTCCCTTGAAAATCTCTATGAGGACATTCATGCCTCATTAACGCCAAGCACCTACAAAAAACTAAAAGTCTCCCATCGAAAATATTAGATGAATAACATAAGACCAATACTGTTCGGCTTCATATTGTTGGGAATCTTGCCGAAATTGGTCTTATGTGCTGATCATTATATTTCATTTCAAGGACGATTGACCGATTCAAAAGGGGCACCGATCTCCGGGAATTCTGATGTTAGATTTGATATTTATTCACAAGCAGAGGGAGGGATTCCGTTATGGAGTGATTCTGAGCCTATCCCGGTTTCCACAAATGACAAAGGCCTTTTTTCAGCCCGAATTGGGCCCATCCCAATGAATATTTTTGTCAATAATGACGATCTTCATCTTCAAGTAAATGTTCGTGGTATGCGAGGAGAACAGTCTCTTTATCCAAGGAAAAAAATAAACAAGGTTCCTTATGCTGTCTATTCTCTGGCTTCTGGTTTGGCAGAAAAGGCAAAAGATATTGAAGATGATGCGATAACGACATCCAAAATAAAAGACAAATCTATATTAGGTGATGACCTGGCCATCAATTCGATCAACACCACACATATTCAGGAGGGCGCTATCCAGTCTTCAAATATTATGATGAATTCAATTGGGACAGATCACATTAAAGACGAAGGCATCCAATTTGTTGATTTGGCCACTGATGCGGTTCGTTCAAGCAATATTCAGGAAAGATCCATTACAGGGGATAAATTAATGAAAGGAACCCTGTCCGGATTGGAGATTGGATCCAACGCCATTCACCGCGACCAAATTTCACCAGAAGAAATCGATCTGATCCATTTGAGCGTTGAAGTGTTGAAGCAACTTATCCCATCCGGTTTTGTTGGCCTTTTTACCGGGGAATGTCCAGCTGGATGGACCTATCTGGATATTATGGAAAACCGATTTCCAAAAGGAGTTTCCCCACAAACCGGTACAGGTACCAGGGGAGGAAGCGCGGAAATAACAGGCCTCACAACGGTTAGCACCGGGACCCACCACCACCCAGCCGGCCACCAACACCAAATTGCTCCCGACGGGAGGCATATGCATTATCTTCAAACAGCAGCTCAAATTGGAGTTGATCCCAATTCGGCCAGAATAGTGGGAATCGATCCTGAGAATGGTTCCTTCGGTTCGATAGCGTCCTATTCCAATTTGGGTTCAAAAATGGTGAATTTGTTACAAAGAAGATCAAGCATTCAAGAAAGTCATCACCATTCGGGACATACATCCTTTGAGAAAATTGAGACCGATAATAGGGGCACACACAGCCATCCTGTTGCATCTGATGGAAAATGGGAACCCCCTCACGTTGGATTTGTATTTTGTTTAAAAAAATAAATAGGGTACCGGATTGATACAAAATGGCTCCTCACGATTATGTAGGATTTATTAACACTTATTTTTATCCCCCTCCAGGGAGGCTTGATTGAAGAAAATAGCAACGCTGGGTCTGATTCTTTTTCAGATTCATGGGGTTCTAGTTTGGGGTCAAGATGGCCGGCGACTGTCATCTTTGCCCCCAACCTTAAATCCCTTACACCATCAACCTTATCAGAATTCGGTTGGGGATCACCGACCTCTCTCTTTTTTCCATCATTCTCAGCTGAGATTGGATTTTGGGACGGCGCGTCTTCCTTCTTTTGATGTTTGGGACCTGGAAAATCGGCTTTGGCAGTATCAGAACCTTGGAATGAAATTAGACGGGGAATCGCGTGTAAAGGACTTTTCTT
>MSYE01000180.1 GCA_002176905.1 bacterium F11
CTTCAAGCGGGAAATCTGGTCAAAGAAAATAAGAAGTCCTTTGTCCTTTTGAACGAATCAGGCAGGGCTGAGATCCCCAAAAAAGACATTATGTTTATAAACGGAAAAACCCTTCAGCAGTGGCAAGAAAAACCAGACAAGCTTTTTCAAACGGAAATCATTCCGGATGAGATTCCCAATCCCGGATATGTCAATGATAAAGCGGCTCTTCCAATCCCCGTAAAACCGGTTTTGGAAACCCAACCTCTTCAGCCGTTGGAATCGGTCCTTCCTGTAAAAAAATCAGCAACAAACCAGCCGATGATAACCCAAAAGGCTGTTGATGAAGAGGAGATTAAAGAAACAATAGAAGAGGTCGAAACGCAAGCGGATCTGGTTGAAACCAAACCAAAGAAGGCGGAAGATTCCATTCTTCGCCAGAAAAGTGTTGTGACATCAGATCCCCCTAAAACCGAATCCGAACCAATCAAATTAAAAAGAGGTGTGACGCATTTTGGATCATCAGAAAAAGTACAAGAAAGAGAGGGGCTCAAGTCTGAGGAGGTTGCTAAGAAGGGTAAACCAAAAAAGAAAAGGCAAAGAGGCAAAACAAAAAAACACGTTGAAGATGATGTGGCCCTTTCTAACGAACAATCCAAAGAGGCCAAGGTTGAGAAGAAGGAAAAGCCTCAAAAAAAGACAGTCAAAAGGGGGATTCGTAAAAAAAAGAAAACATCATGGGAGAAAAAGACCGCTTGGTCAAAGAAATTCAGAGGGATGCCGCGTAGGCCTTGGCGATTTTCTCGAGAAAAATATGGAGATTACCATTACAAGCGAGCAAAGGTTTATAACCAAGCCGGGGAAAGGGGGAAGACTCTCCAAGAACTTCATTATGCCACGGTTCTTAATCGTCGCAACGCAGAGGGAGCCTTTCTTCTCGGTAAAATTTACATGGAAGAAGGGGTTTTTGATCGGGCTAAAAAGATCCTCAAACATCCCGGCCTAAAGAAGCGTGAAGAAGTTAAAACAATGATTGGCCAAATGGACAGCCAGGCCAAAGAAAAGAAAAAGGCTCAATGGATGCTCATCGGTTCGACTTCAGCTGGAGCTTTATCTTTTATGCCTCTGATATTTCTCATGCGACGCATGAGGAAATCAAAACCCATTCGCGAAAAAACCGTATCCATATCACCTCCGCCGACCATTGGTTTCCAAGAAGAAAAAGTGCCTGTGGTTAAGCCAACAATTCAAGATGTACTTGAGCGTCTTTCAGAAGATGAGGATTTGGCAGAAACCGAAAAAAAGGATGTGCAGGACCACCTACGGGATTGTGAAGATTGTCGCAACGAAGAGCATCTGTTGGTGTCGTCATGGAAATCCCTCGATACCCTCGATGAAATTGTTCCCACCACCACTTTTCGAGGAAAGGTACTGTTGGAAATCGAAAAAGAGAAAAACCAGGGATTTTGGGTTTTCCCCTTGTTCCAACAACTGGGATGGCGAGGACCGGTTCTGGCATCGGTCACAAGCATTCTCTTTGCCTGCCTTATCGGCATTACCGGTGGGATCTCCATCTATCATTCGCAATTGGAGAAGGCCCCTTCCATCACCACAACGAGCGTGGAAATATTCACTTCTCCCTATCCCCCAAATTCAATTGAATCCACATTTTTAACAAACACCCAATTCACAAGGAGGCCATAAATGAAGGACATCAAAAAAATATTGCTTTTGAGCATCGGTATCATTGTTACCGCGGGAGCCGTAACAGGTTTGACACTCTTTGGTTTGCAGCATTTTATGTCTGGACATCAAAAGAATTTATCGGGATTTGATGCCGCTCATCATACTTTGCATCGTCTTAACCTAACAGAGGACCAAAAATATCAACTAAATCCTCATGAGACTGCCTTGAAAAAAGGGTTGGATGACCTTCAACTCCAATTGGCCGAAAAACGGATTTCTGTGTGTACCCTCCTGAATGTTTCTTCATCGGATAAAGAAAAGATAATGGCGTCTGTTGATGAAATTGGGGCCCTTCAAACCCAACAACAGAAACTGGTGGTTCAACATCTTTTGGCCATGCGGGATACTTTGACTCCCGAACAATCCGAGGAATTCTTTGGTGCCATGATGACCGATATCTGCCTGAAATGCAGGAAACATTTGTGTCTAACGGATGAAAAATGCATGTGCGGAAAATGTTCCATCAACCTGAGCGCCCCGGTTGATGCGAAGAGCGCGGGATAAGGAACCATGAAAACCCCGTATCTGTTTAGCGGATTGAGCTCTCCGACGAGCACGTCATCCCGGCGAAGGCCGGGATCCAGGTCTCTGGGTTGGGGGGAATCTTTGTTTGAAAACCATGTTTTCCATCAACCCAGAGACCTGGACCCCGGCCTTCGCCGGGGTGACGAGCCCGAAAAACAGCTCAATCCGATAAACAGATACAAAACCCCTTGGGTTCTTATTTTGTTCTTCTCTTGTTTCCTTTTGTTGAGATTCCATGCCTTTGCTGAAAACAAAATGGAACAAGACGCAACGAAGATGGTATCCCTCCAGGATGTTCTCAAGATCGCCCAGAAACAGAACCCGGCCATCAAAGCGGCGCAAAAGAGATGGGAGGCAGAGATGGAAAGCATTTCTCCGTCTCGGTCTTTTCCGGATCCGGTCCTAACGTTTGTCACCTACAAGGAAGAATTGCAAACAAGGGCTGGCCCTTTAGAGAAAAAATATGGGATAAGCCAAAAATTTCCGTTTCCCGGCAAACGCAAGATAAAAGGAAAGGTGGCAAAAGAAAAAGCCCGGATGGCAGAAGAAGCCTACAAATCCAAATCACTGAAAGTCTTCTCCCAAGTGACAAACGCCTATTACGAACTTTTTTACATTGATCAATCCATTCGGGTGAATCAACAATTGGCCGACCAAATCCGACATTTTGCGCGTGTCGCCGAACGGAAATACGCCACCGGGTCACAAACACAATCAAGTGTCTTCCGGGCTCAAGTTGAGTTGGCGAAGATTCTCAATGATCTCATCACACTGAAACAAAAACGGATCTCCGCTCTCGCCAGGCTAAACTCCTTCCTCAATCGACCCACAAGAGAGCCTTTGGCTCCAGAAAAACCAACCCATTTGACTTTTGATGATAAAGCAGAAGATCTCATAAAAGTCGCCAAAAAATATCGGCCGGAAATTCTCGCCGCCAATGCTCTCTTAGGAAAAAGCGAAGCTGCCACCTCTCTTGCCGTCCGTCAATACTTTCCTGATTTAACCGTGGGATATGAAATTTCAAAGATTGGTTCTGGCAACACGAACACGACTTTTGACGGTAAAGATGCCGAAGCTTTTCGTTTTCAAGTGAATGTCCCCATCTGGTTTAACCAGATGAATTCTCAATACAGAGAAGCCAAAGCCATGCGGGCTTCGTCGGAAGCCCTATTAATGGATTGGACAAACCGAACCATGTTTGAGGTTGAAGATTTGACGGTCAAAATGGAAACAGCAACAAGGCTCATCAAACTCTTTAAAGATACGGTTCTGCCTCAAGCTGAGCAGGCCTTAAAATCATCTCAAAGCGGATATGAGGCCGACCGTGTGCGTTTCTTAGATTTATTGGATTCAATCCGAACCCTCTTACAGTTTGAGTTGGAATATTATCGATATGAAGCCAATTTTGGACAAGCCAAAGCCGAATTGGAACGCGTGATGGGGATCCCCTTATCAGAGGCGAAGAAATTAAATTAATAGGAGATCAAAATGAAAACCAAAATACTATCTATCTTAACGGTTGTTTTTTTTATGGGGACCGGACTCTTTGTTTCATCATGCAAACAACAATCCCATGACGGACATAAAGAACATAGGATGACAGACAAGAAGGGATATACCTGTCCCATGCATCCGAATGTCGAATCAGAAAAAGAAGGACGATGTCCGGAATGCAACATGTTTTTGGTTCCAAAAGAAGGTCAAGAGGATAAGATGGAACACCACCAAGGTCACGACGAACATCCCCCCACCAAAAAGTCATCAGGAACACCAATCTTTCATTGTCCCATGCATCCCACTTTCACTTCGGAGAACAAAGGAGAATGCGGAATCTGCGGCATGGATTTGGTGCCGGTGGAACTCGGTGAACAACGGGAGAGCCTGGTGCCTGGACAAGCCACTGTCAAAATTCCTGAGAGACGCCAACAAATGATTGGTGTCAAGTTTGGATCAGTAAAAAAAAGATCCATCGTAAAGGTCATTCGGACGATTGGCCGCGTGGCCTATGATCCAGAGCTCTATCGCGTTCAAGAAGAATATTTGGGTGTGCTATCCGCTTATGAAAAAGTAAAAGGGAGTTCTCTCCCTGAGGCAAAAGAAAGGGCAAAATCATTTGTTGCGTCTTCTGAACTGAGGTTGCGTCTATTGGGATTATCTCAACGGCAAATTCGAGAGCTGGCCAATCGATCCGGACCGGACACCAGTCTTCTTATTAGTTCTGGTCGGGAAGGACGTGTTTGGCTTTATGCCGATGCTTATGAATACGAATTGCCTTCAATCAAAGTTGGTCAAAAAGTCGAGGCCACCACGGTTTCTCTTCCAGGAATATTTTTTAATGGCACCGTTAAATCCATTGATTCTGTTATCAACTCCAAAACACGAACTGCACGGGTTCGGGTGGAAGTTTTTAATAAGGATGGGCTTCTCAAACCCGATATGTATCTTAATGCCAAAATCAAGATTGATCAAGGCGAGAAACTAACCGTATCTGAGGAAGCGGTAATGGACACCGGAACCCGAAGACTGGTTTTCGTCGATCAGGGAAAAGGATTTTTTGAACCACGCGAGGTCCTTCTCGGAGAAAGAAGCGAAGACTATTACCACGTCAAATCAGGTTTAACAAATGGAGAGAGAGTTGTGACCTCCGGAAATTTCCTAATCGACTCAGAGAGCAAGCTGAAAGCATCTCTATCCGCCTTTTCTGGTGGTCATACCCACTAAAAAAATTATGATCGAAAAACTTATTGCCTGGTGCACAAAAAACCGGTTTTTTGTTTTCCTTGGAACGGCAGTTGCACTTGTTTGGGGATTATGGTCCCTTAAATCGATCCCGCTGGATGCCATTCCTGATCTTTCTGATGTTCAAGTTATTGTTTTTACCGAATGGCAGGGACGATCTCCTGATTTGGTAGAAGACCAGGTAACCTATCCCCTTGTCACCGCGATGGTGGCGGCACCAAAAGTTAAAGTAGCTCGCGGATATTCATTTTTTGGGCTCTCCTTTGTTTACATCATTTTTGAAGATGGCACCGATATGTATTGGGCCCGAAGTCGGG
Source organism: bacterium F11 (assembly GCA_002176905.1). The sequence goes on from MSYE01000180.1 coordinate 5,307, forward strand.
TGCTAGAATACATGAGCAAAGTCCAAGGCAACTTGCCTGAAGGGGTCACTCCCACATTGGGTCCGGATGCCACCGGCGTGGGATGGGTTTATGAATATGCCCTCGTTGATAAATCAGGACAGAATAGTTTGGCAGATCTGCGTTCTTTTCAAGATTGGTATCTGCGATATTGGTTGGAAGCGGTACCAGGTGTCGCCGAGGTGGCCTCTGTTGGAGGATTTGTTAAACAATATCAAGTGGAAGTCGACCCAGATGCCCTTTTGGCCTACAACATTCCCATGAAAGATGTGATCATGGCCATCAAACGTTCCAACAACGATGTGGGGGGCCGTGTCCTGGAGATGTCCGAGAGAGAATTTTTTGTCCGTGGGCGAGGATACATCAAAAATCTCGATGACATTAAAAATACCCCTTTGAAGGTGACCGAAATGGGCACTCCCATTCTTGTTAAAAATGTCGCGCGTGTTCATTTTGGTCCAGAAATGCGCCGCGGGGCAGCCGAATTGGACGGCGAAGGAGAAGTTGTCGGCGGAATTGTCGTTATGCGATTCGGTGAGAATGCCCTCAAGGTCATCAACCGGGTCAAAGAAAAAATCAACCAAATTCGACCCTCTCTTCCCCCTGGTGTTGAGCTGATAACAACTTATGATCGAAGCGACCTTATTTATCGCTCCATTAAGACATTAATAAAGAAACTCAGTGAAGAGATGATTGTTGTGGCGCTGATGATTTTTCTTTTTCTCTGGCATTTTCGCAGCTCCTTGGTTCCCTTGATTACTCTTCCTATTGCGGCTCTTTTGTCTTTTATTCCCATGTTTCACATGGGGCTAAGTTCCAATATCATGTCATTGGGTGGTATTGCCATTGCGATCGGGGCCATGGTAGATGCCTCAATTATTCTCATTGAGAATGCCCATAAGCGATTGGAAGATTGGGAGGCAGGAGGACGAAAAGAAAAGAGAGCAGACGTTCTTCTTCAGGCATGCCAAGAAGTGGGAAGACCCATTTTCTTTTCTCTTCTGGTTATTGCCGTGGCCTTTATGCCCGTTTTCACGCTGGAAGCACAAGAAGGTCGCCTTTTTAAGCCTTTGGCCTTCACAAAAAATTTCTCTATGTTTTTTGCGGCCATACTCGCTGTTACCCTCGTCCCTGTTCTTATCCAAATATTGCTCAAGCCAGGCAGAAATTTAAAATTAAAGCCAAAATGGTTATCAAAACCAATCAATGCCATTTGGGCTGGCTCCATTCACAAAGAAGAAGATCATCCCATCAGCCGGTTTCTCTATCGTCTCTATGAACCGATCTTGGTTTTTTTCCTCAAATGGAGAAAAACCGCCCTTCTTCTGGCTTTGGGTATTGTTCTCTCTACCATTCCGATATACAACCAACTTGGATCGGAGTTTATGCCTCCTCTTAATGAAGGGGATCTTCTTTATATGCCAACAACCCTTCCTGGCATTTCCATTGAAACAGCCCGCCAGTGGTTGCAACGACAAGATGCTGTCATTCGAACCTTCCCTGAAGTCGAAAGGGTATTTGGAAAAATTGGACGGGCACGCACACCAACGGATCCGGCTCCTTTATCCATGGTGGAAACGGTAATCAAACTCAAATCCCATAACGATTGGCCTGCTGTGTATCATCAACGATGGTATTCTCTATGGACACCTGATTGGTTAAAGAAAATTCTTCAACTTGTTTGGCCGGAACAAAAAAAGCGCAATTGGGACAAATTGGTTCACGATCTGGACCAGGCGATGAAAATTCCTGGCACCACCAATGCTTGGACCATGCCCATCAAAACACGAATCGATATGCTCACCACGGGCATTCGAACTCCCATCGGAATCAAAATATACGGTCCGGATTTGAAACGAATCCAAACAATTGGGGAACACATTGAAGCCATCCTTCCCCAAATCCCAGGTACCCGAAGTGTTTATTCCGAACGGGTGACGGGCGGATACTTTGTTGACTTCAAAGTTAAAAGAAAGGAAGCGGCACGCTACGGCCTCACCGTTGGGGATGTCGAGGATATTATTGAATCTTCGATAGGAGGGAAAAATGTCACCACCACCATCGAAGGACGGGAACGATACCCTGTCAATGTCCGTTATATGAGAGAGTTAAGAGGAGATCTCAATCAATTGAAACGGGTCCTGGTTCCAACGCCTTCAAAGGCCCAGATTCCCATTGGGCAGCTTGCTGATATCACAACGACCGCTGGTCCCCCCGTTATCAAAGATGAAAATGGGATGCTCACCGGGTGGGTTTACATTGATATCACATCCGATCAAGATATTGGAAGCTATGTCAAAGAGGCCAAGGAACGAATTGCTACGGAAATTCAAATGCCCGCAGGGTACTATCTTGGATGGAGCGGTCAATTCGAATACAAGGAAAGGGCTGAAAAACGCCTTTTAATGGTGTTGCCGCTCACACTGCTGATCATTGTTTTACTCCTTTACATGAACACTCGCTCCTGGACACGAACCGTTTTTGTTCTCCTGTCTGTTCCATTGGCTTTGGTTGGGGCGTTTTGGCTTCTCTTTTTTCTGGACTACAATCTTTCCATTGCTGTCTGGGTTGGGATTATTGCCTTAGCGGGTATCGCAGCTGAAACCGGTGTTATCATGCTCCTTTATCTTGATCTGGCTTATAACAAGATGGTAAGGGAAGGGAAAATGAAAACATTTCATGATTTACAGAAAGCGGTTCTTCATGGTGCAGTTAAACGGATCCGTCCAAAAACCATGGCCGTTGGAACAACTTTCATTGCTCTTCTCCCGATAATGTGGGCTGGACTCCATGAAGCCGGGGCGGATGTGATGAAACGAATTGCGGCTCCGATGGTGGGAGGGGTTTTGACTTCTTTTTTGATGGAATTGATGATATTCCCGGTAATTTTTGCCATTTGGAAGTGGCAATCCGAAATGAAAGAGGGCAAAAGGATTCCACAAATAGGTGATGAATCAAATTCCAGGGATCTGGATTAGGGTATGATGAAAAACACAAAACGAAAACTTATTCTCACATTGGCAAGCTTAGTTTTCCTTCTATTTTTGACAAGCCTGGGAATATGGACCCATTATAATCCTGGATATTGCCAAATTTGTGATCGTGGTTCTTGTTCAGCTCTAAAATTTGGACTTACAACCAAATTTGGAATTCCCACGCGAACTTGCTGCCCGCGCTGTGCCATTCAATATATGAAAACCCATCCGGGAACCAAGGCTTCTTTTGCGACCGATTTTAAAACAGGCAAGAAAGTGGATATATCAAAAGTTACTTTTGTTGATGGGAGCGATGTTCGAATATGCCACCGCCATGAGGCGATACAAGATGAGATCCGGGGAAACAGTGCCTTTACAAAGTGGGACCGATGTTTACCTTCTTTGATTGCCTTTGAATCCGAAGAAGATGCACTTTCTTTTCAAAAGGATCACGGTGGGAAAATTCAAACGATGGAAGAATTAAAGAGGTAGATTCCTACCACTCTTCAAGACCTTCAAGACGAACCTCAACACCATTCTTGATCACTTCAAGTTCAACAGCCCGACGGTCGAACATGGCATGGCGGCCTCGCCCTTTGACGTGAAGACGGGATGGCTTGACGTTTCCTTGCTTAACAAGAAAACTGTACACCCGCCAAGCGAATAAGCTGCTCAGATGACGGTCTTTACTTGACATTCTTCCGTGGTAGGAGTACCCATCCAATCGAATATCCGCAAAGGGATACGCATTGACCAACAGGGAAACTTCTCGCAACAGCTCTTTTCCCTGCTCAGTGAGTTCTGGTTTTTTGAGGTTATTATCAAAAAGATAAGCGGCATCCAATGGAACAATAAGGCCCAAGCTGGTTTCATGAACAGATATTTGTTCAAGGGCCTGCTTCAACATTTCTTTGGCCGTGAGGGTAACAGAAATATCCAAGAAGGATGGGACACTTTCATTCCCCGCCATATCCCAAGCTTGAAGCGCACAACGGTAAGATCCCTGGGGCACCAAAACACCCGTTGAAGGATCTTTGCCATCCCAAAAGATTTCTTGAACCGGCCCCGTCGACCAATGGACATAAACGGTGCGACCTGTTAAATCCAGTATTTGCAATTGCCAGCGATCAATGGGGGAATCATCAACAAATTCCGGATTGAAGGTTAAGTAATCTCCATCCAATAGCGTGTTATCCAACACGGTTGTTGACACAGCAACATAAACCTCCGGGGGCTCGGTATCGATCACAAGCAACCTTTCAGGTGATGATATTTTTAATCCCCCTCCCCATACACGGATAGTTCCTTGATAATCACCATCGGGAACAACCCGGCCCTTATTGTTACGTCCATCCCATTTGATAAGAGCGGAGAATCCGGCTCCGGTGGTTTTCCAAATCTTTTTCCCTGTGGTCTTCCGAACAATGAGTTGCCACCGGGTCACATCTTTCTGGGAATGGAGGATTGGAGAGAAAAAGGTTTGATCCTGAATCCCATCGTCGTTTGGTGAGAAATATTCCGGCTCCACTCGAAGTTCAATGGCATCGAAAGAGGGCTGGGTGAATCCCGCAGCCATACAGGAGCCGATAAAGAAAGAGGCTAACAATAACTTTTTATGGTATTTCATTTAATATTTGCCCACGCATTTTATATCAACAAATGATTCCATGATCCAATTCCATTTTCCAATGCTAATGCCAGATTTTGCAAAATTTTAAAATCTGTAGTGAGTCGTGGGTCGTGAGAAGAAAATTTTGCCATGATACTCCGCATCTCTGATCTGTTTTTATCTCAGAACTCACCACCCACGACTCACAACCAATTTTGCCGTTAGGCAAAATTTCGGAAAGGGTGGGATTCGAACCCACGAGAGTGTTACCACCCTATCAGTTTTCGAGACTGACCCCTTCAACCGCTCGGGCACCTTTCCGAGAATTTTGCCTAACGGCAAAATTCAGCATGTGCATGTGTTTTGTGCATGTGATCGAGGAAACATTAATTATGTGTATACACCTGGCAAAATTCTCCCTCTCATGCACATGCTCATGCAAATAAATTATTTAACCCGCTGCTTCTCTCCAAACTCCCGCCTCATCTCCCGATTTAGCTCGCGTTTCTTAATATCTTCTCGGCGATCGGGCGCTTTCTTCCCTCTCGCCAAACCAATTTTCACCTTGGCCTTCCCCTTCTTATTGAAATACATCTCAAGAGGAACCAGGGTCAATCCTTTGGTCGTTGTTTTTCCAATGAGCCGAGAAATCTCGCTTCGTTTCAACAACAGCTTACGTGTTCGTGTTGGCACTTGCTCAACATGCAAAGAACCTTGTGCATACGGATTAATATGAACATTCCACAAAAAAGCCTCATCTTTTTCCAAGCGAACAAACCCTTCCTGCATGTTCACTTTCCCACCCCGAAGAGACTTCACTTCAGGCCCTGTTAACACCATCCCCGCTTCCAAGGATTCCAAAATGGCAAACTTTGCCAGTGCCCGACGGTTTCGGGCAACGGTTTTGATTGGATCAGGATCTTTTTGTTTTTTGGGCATAAAATATTTGAAAACCAAAAACGTTGCGAGTCGTTGTTAGTGAGAGGCAAAATCTGCCTACCGACAGGCAGGTTTTGCCAGGTTTTCTCTCATGATTATTCTTTCTTCAACTCACGACTCACTACCCACCACTCACAACCAAATTCTGCCTCTGGCAAAATTTTTGCGCAGAGGGGGATTTGAACCCCCAAGGGCTTTCGCCCACTAGCTCCTGAGGCTAGCGTGTCTGCCGTTCCACCACCTGCGCAAAAAACTGTTTTACGAGCGAGCGTGCCTGCCCGCCGTAGCCCTGTCTGCCGACAGGCAGGGCGGAGGCGGGTCTGCCGTTCCACCACCTACGCACAAAATTTTGCTCCACAAAATTTTCGAGCTCAAGCTCGGGCTCGAAACAGAATTAAAGCCCCCCCTCCAACTGCGCCAAAACCCGATCCAGTCTTTCTTGGGCTGGTTGAAATTCCTGTTTGGCATACAAAGCTGCTCGATATTCGTTGGCCGCTTCCATCGGCTTCTTTAACGCCTCATAAGCCCGCCCGCGCCAAAAATAAACCTCTCCAATCTGGGTTTTTTTCTTCAAGGCCTTCTTACAATACTTCAGACATTTCTTATATCGCTTCTCCTGAAAATGGAGGGTGGCTCCCACAAGCCAGGGATACGGAGAGGTCTTTTCGTCCTTCATCCATGAACGAACCTCGTGAAAAGCTTTCTGCTTGTTTTTCACTTCCCAAAATCGATAAATCTGACGGGCCCGCTTGGGCAAAGAAGAAAAATCATAATCCAAGGGCCAACCCAAGGATGACGTCACGGTATCAGTCGATAAGCTTGATTCCTGGGCTGATACAGGAACCAGAAAAGTGAAACAGGCCATCACGAGACTTAATAAAATGAAATATTTCATGGATAGGATTATAGCAAGTCGTTAGAGGTTGATCTTGGGGCCTTTTTGGTCGTTTGCAAGATTACGAGGTATGGTTGGCCAGATAATGACGACAGGCGGTAATGGTTCGACGTGAAACCCGGACGCCATATTGATCCGCAACCAACTTTGAAAGCTGGGCATCTGTTAAGGTATTTTTCAAACTATTCAGAAGTTTATCCAAAATACTAAGAACCACCCTTCTCTGACCTGGCATGAGGTCCGATATCAAAATTTCTCGATCCCAGGGAAGAAGCACACTTTTGTTCCCCATAACCCGGCTGATGGTACTCGGAGCAAATTGAACATGCCTCGCCACTTTTCGCAAAGAAACAGGCGACATTTTGGTTTCATCCCGCGTTTCAAAATACTTCTGCTGAAGGACCAAAAGGTATTCCATGACCCGCCAAAAAGCGCCCTGTTTCAAATTCGACAGCTCCAAAACCCCAATAAATTTCCTTATCCGGGAGGAAGACTGGCGGTTCAATTTTCGCTGTTTCTGCCAATTCTTTAATGCCTCATGATTAATTTCATATTGGCCACGGGCCAGATGAGGAGAGAAAAAGGACATAGAAAAGGATCCATCATCATTTCGAACAATACGCCCCACAAGGGTGGGCTTGGCGATATTGTCCGTTTCTAAGCCTGAGGGATGGTAAAATTCTGCCTGCACAGACATGTTCAGGATAAAATCCTGAAGTTGCTCGGCTTCTCCAATTCCAATTCCGCATTGATTCGCTATATTTTCAAGGGAGTCTCCCCTCTCACGGTAAAGAAAATGTTTTTCGAATTTTTCCTGACCCACTTTCTCTATTAACTTAAGAAGGTGTTTTTTCTGCGCGAGCAAGGCTTCTGGTTGCTGACCTGTTCCCCCAATTACACGCGTATCTTGCATCTCATAAAATTGTCCAGATATTCCACAGCGACCATAACGACGGTATCGAACAATTCTCTTATTTTCGGAATGAGCGGAGAGAAGTTCGCGGAACAAGGGGTCTCTTTCGACTTCGCAAAGCAATTTGGCCCATTCCCCTTCCGGCATGCGAATGGCCTGAGCCATCTTAACGCGACCCAGCAAAAGGGTCCGCTGAAGAACCTTGGGAGAGACAGTAAGTTTCTGATTTAGATTGATATCTGCCATAGAAATCCTCTTGAAAGGGCCATATTATTGCATATATGCAACAACCGATCCTTTCAAGAGGAAATTAATTTGGCTTGTGTTTTCGCATGGTTTTCGGACTACCTCAAGAGGCTTGTCACAATCGCACTCTCTATGAAATAGGCTCTCTGGCTTGATGGAGTTTCTTTTCCAATATATATCATAATGGGAGAGAGGAGTTTGTGGCACCTATGTGTCCGGTATAAAGTGTTACCTATGTCTCCGGAATGGACCCAGCGTAGGAGGACGTGCCCGGCAGGATTCGAACCTGCGACCCACGGCTTAGAAGGCCGTTGCTCTTCCAACTGAGCTACGGGCACGGTTCGACTTTGCTCACCGCAAGACCGGTTTACCAAAGTCGAACAAAATTTTAGACCTACCGGCTATTATATTCCTTCAAGGCCTTCTTCAGAAGCCCCGGAACCTTTGAAAAGGCCTTTGCCCGGTGACTTATTCGGTTTTTTAAATGGGGATTCATTTCTGCAAAAGTCTTCTTATATTTTGGGACATTGAAAACGGGATCATAGCCGAATCCATTTTTGCCCTTGAATTCAGTGGCTATGCGACCATTGACCTGACCTTTGGCCACAAAAACTTTGCCATTGGGAAGGGCCAAAGCAGCCACTGTTTGGAAAAGGGCCTGTCGTTTGGATAACGGTTTCCCATTTAACAGTCGCAGTAATTTTCTGCAATTGTGCTCGTAATTGCACCCAGGACCGGCAAAACGAGCCGAATAAACTCCTGGTTTTCCTCTCAGTGCTTTTACAAACAAACCGGTGTCATCTGCCAGGGCCAAACATTTTGTAAATCGGGAAATTTCCCTCGCTTTTTTAACCGCATTCCCTACAAGAGTGGGCTTATTTTCTACAACAGGACCACGAGAAGGAAAGTCTTTAAGGGTGAGGATGGGAACCTTCAAATGTGCTTTTCTCAGGATCGACCTAATTTCAGAAACCTTGTGTTGGTTATTGGTAGCCAAAACAAGGGCATATTGAATTTTTTTTGAATTCATACAAATTCTTTATCGAAGAGAGGGAAGTGGGGAAATTTTTCTCTGAAGAGAAACAATCCTATTGGTGGCCCGATGGGCCATTTTCATCATGCGGTTCAATTCCAAAGAGGTAAAAGGGCGACCCTCCGCTGTTCCTTGAATTTCCACAAGATGACCTTTTCCTGTCATGACCAAATTGACATCAACTTGGGCTTCTTTGTCATCAACATAGGCCATATCCAAAACCGGTTTGTTCTTCACCAACCCCACCGAAACAGCAGCGATGAAATCCCGCAAGGGCCAATCAGAGAGCAACTTTCTCTTCCATAAAAGAGACAAGGCTTGAACCAACGCCACGCAGCCACCATTTATGGAGGCGGTTCTTGTGCCTCCATCGGCACGAAGAACATCACAATCAACAGTGATGGTTCGGGGCCCCAATTTTTCCAAATGAACGGCAGCCCGAAGAGAGCGACCAATCAATCTGGAAATTTCCTGGGACCGTCCTCCACCGGAAACACGACCCCGTGGGCTGCGGGTTTCTCCTGCGCGGGGCAGCATTGCGTATTCGGCGTGAATCCAACCGGTACCCTTTTGTTCGGCATGAGGAGGAACCCTTTCTTCAACCGTGGCCACGCACAACACTTTTGTTCGTCCCATTGTCACCAAACAGGAACCTTCAGCATGGGCCATATACCCTTTCTGAAATCGAATGGAACGAAGAGATGTTTTCATTTTTAATTTAGAAGAAAGAGACGCCGACCATTATTTTCCCGTAAAAACCAGAGAGATCGATATCGGGATTAAAGGTAGTGGAACTGGGATTTTCGATTTCCAATGATTGATAACCGGCTTCCGCGCCAAGAATGTACCTTTTTATACGAAGGCCTGCCTCAGCCGCAATCGAATAGCTAAGGTTATCGCCATCCAAATCTTCAATCGTTTTTATTCCGGCATCGTTGAGTTCAAAATCAGCAGAAGGCATACCAATACTGACAATCGGCCCAAGATACACACCCGCCATATCAATAATTCGGTAATCCACAAGAAGAGAAATGTTTTTGACTTCCAAATCCCAATCAAAGGTGTTCCCAGACAAACTGGAACTTTGATCCTGATTGGCCCATTCGTAACGAAGTCCAGCTCCAATCGGCAAAATCGGAATATTGAGAAAAA
>MSYE01000181.1 GCA_002176905.1 bacterium F11
TTTGCATTTTTTGAACAGACGCCATTCCCTTTTTGCTCAAGGTTTTAAGTGCAGAGGCAGATGCCCGAACCGTGATCCAGCGATTTTCTTCTGGTATGTAAATACGTTTTGTTTTTAAGTTGGGTAACCAACGACGGCGGGTCGCTCTCTTTGAATGAGAAATCGAATTCCCTGATCGAGGGCCTACTCCTGTTAATTCACATCTTTTTGACATAAATTTTGCTCCATTCCATATTTAAGGGGGTTATTATAGTAATTCCCTCAATAATGAACCAGGAGAAATTCTAGACGGGAGGGGCTTAAATCGGGTTGATAATTAGATACGTTTTTGACTAAAAACGGCGAGTTATAACCTTTATGGCAAACTTGGGGAGTTGTGTCATGCGTTTCCAGCGAGAAGGTTCTTGCCCTAGCCGATAAAGCCACTCAAATCCTGATTTTTGGACCAAAGGAGGAGCCCGGTTGACTTTCCCTGCCCAAACATCCAAGGTCCCCCCCACCCCCATATAAACGGCCGGTGGGAGATGCGGCCAACGTTGGGATATCCAAATCTCTTGTTTTGGCATTCCCATGGCCACCAGGACCAGTCGTGCTCGACTTTGAGCAATATCATCAAATATGGATTTTTCATCCCGTTCTTGAAAAAAACCATCTCGCATACCTGCTATGACGAGACGGGGAAGTTGTTGATACAAATACCGAGCGGCATTTTTTGAGATACCAGGCTCGCCACCAAGAAGATAAATGGGAACATTCATGGATTGTGCGATTCCACACATTTCAAAGGCCATATCAATGCCGGGATATCGGTAGAGTCTAGAAGCATGAAGTGTAATCGCTGCCCATGATACTCCGGCTGAATCGGGAAGGACGAGTGAGGCTTTCTGGCAAGCTTGGTGTAGGGCTGGATTTTTTTGTGCTTCCAAAATCAGAAGTGAATTGGCGGTAATGATATGGTGGCTTCGAAGGGAAGTCATAAATTGACTTGCCTTTTGAAGGGCTTCGTGTCGTGGAATAGAGTCAACGCCTGTTCCCAAAATATTGATGCGTGTTTTTTTGGGATCTATTGGTGAAGAAAACGCTGTATCAGACGGATGCGACTTCTGTCTTAACAGGGGCTTCATCCGTTTGTTTCTCCTTTTGAAGTCGGGCGGATAGAATCTTTGAAACTCCAAATTCCTCCATTGTCACCCCATAGAGGGTGTTCGCCGCTTCCATTGTCCGTTTGTTGTGAGTAATAATTAAAAATTGGGTTTTTTCATTAAAAGTGCGAAGCATGTCGACATATCGTAGAACATTGGCTTCATCGAGCGGAGCGTCCACCTCGTCGAGAAGAGCAACTGGTGAGGGACGGACTTGAAAGAAAGCAAATAGAAGGGCACACGCTGTTAAGGCCTTTTCCCCTCCAGAAAGCAAAGAGATGTGAAGAAGCTTTTTCCCAGGCGGTTGACAAAAGATATCAATTCCCGAGGAAAGGATATCGGATTCGTCTGTGAGGCGAAGATCTGCGTCGCCCCCTTGAAATAGCTGAGAATAGAGAATTCGGAAATTGTGCCGAACCTTGTCAAATGTTTCTCGAAAATGTTCTTTTGTCGTGGCATTGATCTTTGAAATAACATGTCTCAAATCATCTTTGGCTTTAAGGAGATCTTGCTGTTGATTGGTTAGGAATGTGTTCTTTTCTGAGAGCTCAGCGTGTTCCTGCGGTGCTGCCAAATTGATGGGGCCAATATTGGCAACCCGCTTTTTTAACCGGTCAAGTTTTTCTGGATCAGCCTTTAGGGGAGATGAAATCTCTTTGGCTTTATCAAAATCCATTTCGTAGTGATCGTAAAGTTTTTGAGATATGGATTCGGTTCTGTTTTTCAGGGCAGCCTCTTCCATCTTTTGGTTATGGACCTGTTCCTGGGCAAGATTCAGTTCGCCTCGAACTTGTGACAATTCCGATTCGGATTGTCTGATCTTATCGGCGTCTTGTGTTCGCAGCGTTTGAATCTCTTCACAATTTTTGGAGGCCTCCTTTCTTTTTTCGAGAGATTCTTGCACCAACTTATTGGCTTCACCCTGGGCAGATTTGGCCGTTTCCATTTCTTGCTCGGATTGGACGACAAGGTTTTGATGATGCTGGAGATTGGATCTTATTCCATCTAGCTCATCAATGGAATGCTGAACCACAGAGAGATGCCAATTGCATTTCTCTTGATATGAATTAAATTGTTCCTGTTTTGTTGATAGGTCGGCACTTGCGTTAGAATGAATGGCCTGGAACTCAGTTAATTCCTGTTGACGCAAATCCAATTGGTAATGATCATCTTTTTCTTTTTGATGCAAGTTTTCAAATTGCAGATGATGTTGTTCCAATGAATTCTTTAGTTTGATCTGTTCTTCTTGAAGTTGATCTCTTTCCCCCAAGACGGCTTTTTGCTCTTCTCCAATAAGTGCCATCCGTTGGTTTATTTTAAGAGCCTCTTCTTGTGCCAGTTCAAACCGGACCCGTGCTTCTTCCAAGTCTTTCACCAAGGCTTCCTTGTTAAGTGTTTTTTCCGCAATATTCTGAGATAGCTCAGACAGGGAAAGATCCAATTTTGATTTGGAATCTTCTTTTGCATGAAGGATGAGTTGAAGTTCTGGAAGTCGCATACTAACGTGACTTTGCCATTTGGAAGGATCTATCCCCCCGTTGATGATGGCTTCACCATATATCGTTGATCCCTTAACCCAGAGATTGGAGCAAAGGAAAGCAAGGAGAGGTTCGAATTTGTTGTCACAGCGGATACGATCAAAGAGCCTCTGTCCGTCAGGAAATAATCCAAAAGAAGTGGGTTGTACCACAGGTAGCTTTTCGAGGATCCAAATTCGAACACGGCCTTTTCCTTGAGAATTCAAAAACTCTATGGCCCGCTCAGCATCTTCGTTTCGTTCCGCTATAAGATCTCCTAAGTGTTCACCAATGGCAGCAGAGATAATGTCCCTATCGGAATCATCACATTCAAAGAGACGACCAATGGGACCGTGAATACCCTGTAGTTGGGCACGGAGGACCGCATTTGTCCCGAATAAGAACGGATCTTGATTTTGTTGTTCCTCTATTGAGTGAATTTGCCCTTTAAGTTTTGCCATCTCCTCTGTTAGGAGAAAGAGCTTATCCTGATAGTTTTGTTCGTCGGATTTGTTGTTCGATAACTCGCGGGTGAAATTTTCATGAATAGATGATTTATCCGATAATTGAAGTTTGTGTTCTTCTTTTTGGGTTTCAATTTGAGCCAGAGAATTTGAGAAATTTTCAATTTCTTGCTGAAGGCGGCCTTGTTCCTTCTGATTGTTTTCAATTTGGGATTGGTATCGGGATACATCAGACGTTAGTCGGGATATTTCCTGCTGGAGCCGGGCACGTTCTTGGGCCTGTTCCAATATGGTTTCACGTCCGAGCTTGATTTCGTTCTGCTTTGATTCCAGATTTTCCAACGCTTTTTGGCATTGTACTTCAGAGTCCTTGTATGCCAATTCAATCCCCTCGCCACTTGCTTGGAATTGCTGCAAAGCAGATTGTTGCCCTTCAATTCTTGCTTCTAATTCCTTTAAGCGTTCTTCTTCGCGGATCACGTGTTCTTGGGTGGTTTGAATCTGTTGCTTTAATTCTTGTTCTCTTTGCTGAGACTGGGAAAGTCTTTCTTCTCCTATTTTGATGTCGGCATCTATTCCAGCAAGGACTCCATTGACAGTTAGTAATTCTTCTTCAGTTTGAGCCATTTTGTCCCGCAAGCTAACCAGGTCGGCTTCCATTTTATGGGTAAGTGTATTTAATCGTTCAAAATTGTTCTGCTTGTTTTCAAGCTCAGCTTGATTTTGTTTAAGTAACTCTTCTATCTCTTGAAGTTGAGCTAGCCAATCCGATATTTCCATTTCTTTAAGTTCAACTTGGATCCGTTCGTATGTTTTGACTCGGCTGACAGCATTCTCGAGTTTTCGAATCTGGTCTTTTGTAACCGAAACAATGTCATTGATTCGAGAAAGATCAATCTCAACCCGATCTAGTTTTCGAACGGCCTCTTCCCGCCTGGCCCGGTATTTTGATACGCCTGCTGCCTCTTCAAAAAGTTCACGACGCTGTTCGGGTTTGGCTTGGAGAACCCATTCAACCTTTCCTTGTTCCATCGACGAATAGCCATCCTCTCCCATTCCAGTATCGAGGAACAGTTCTCTAATATCGCGAAGTCGACATTGTGTCTTATTTATGAAATATTCGGATTCGCCTGATCGGAACAATCGTCGAGAGATGGAAACATCGGAATAATCGATGGGGAGTTTTTTGTCGGTATTATCAAACGTTAAAGTTACCTCTGCCATATTTTGGGGAGGTCTGGCACCCGAGCCATTAAAGATAACATCCATCATGAGATTGGAACGAAGAGATTTGGCTGACATCTCGCCTAAACACCATCGAAACGCATCGATGATGTTTGATTTTCCACAACCATTGGGACCCACCACCGTTGCCATACCCGGTTCAAAATCAAGTTTGACCGGATCTGCAAAGGATTTGAATCCTACGATGTGCATCATTTTTAAATGCATGGGTGAACCCTTAAGTTAAGATGAGTGATTCTATCAAATAATTAAAATCTTCCGTCGAAAAATGGCGCAAAAAAGCCCTTTTCTTTTTTGCAAAGAAAAGGGCTTAATCGAAATCCTAAAAGACCGAATTCGAAAGAAATGGTTATTTCGGGGTAATCTTAATAGCCAGTACAGGACAAACACTCTCACATGCCATACAAAAGATACAGGCTTCCTCTTTTGCTGGTGCAGCCTTTTTTTCAGAAGCAGGATGTCCGGGTGAATCTCTCCATTCGAAAACATTCTCGGGACAGGCATCTAAGCAAGCCCCATCCGCGATACAGAGGTCGTAATCAACCGCCACCCATGTTCCGTGTATGCCTAGCTTTGTTGGAGGTTCATAAGGACCCCATATTTGGTACCCTTCTGGTGCTTTTTGAGCCGCTTGCCGATTTGCTTGAAAATCTGGATCGATACCTGACATGTTATCTGTTTCCTCCTAGGACCATTTGTATTGGTTTTCACCAAAATATCATTTTATCTGTTTGAGGATCAAGAAGAAATTAATCCCCTAAGACTTGAAACCTCTGGTTTCAAGTTCTTTTTGAAGTGCTTCCAAATTTTCGAACAGGTCTCCTTCAATGGAATAGGTTGCCAATTTCATTAATGGGGCTTCTGGATCCTGATTGATAGCAATAATGGTGTCACTGGAATTCATTCCTGCCAGATGTTGAATTTGACCGGAAATGCCCGCCGCGATGTAGAGTTTGGGCCGCACCGTTCTCCCGGTTAATCCAACTTGGTGTCGATAGGTAATCCAGCCGGCATCAACCGCTTTTCGGCTTGCGCCTACGGCTCCCTTTAAAGTTTTGGCCAATTTTTTTATGGGTTCAAATCCTTTGGCTCCACCCACACCATATCCTCCGGCAACAATGGTGGTGGCCTGTTGGATATCGATTTCATCATCGGTTTCTGGTTCAAATCGGAGGTGTTTTTCATGTAACTTAATTTTGGAAACATCAACGGGAATGTTGATAATTTCTCCTTTTCGACCTTCTTCTTTTTTAGAAGGAGGAAAAGCCATGGGACGAACAGTGGCCATTTCTGGTCGATGGCCGCGTATGCAAAGGATGGTGGCCATTAAGGTCCCCCCAAACGAGGGACGAATTGCATTTAATAGATTTCCTTTTTCCTTGTTGATGTTCAGCTCTGTGACATCTGCTGTGATTCCCGTGTTGGCCAATACGGCGACACGACTGGCAAATGATCGTCCAATTGTGGAAGCGGGAAGAAGGAATTTGTTTGGTTTTTCTTTGACAATTAAATCCACAATCACTTTGGCGTACAATTCATCAACAAATTGATCCAGTTGCTCATTTTCAAGGATATAGACCTTATCCGCGCCATGGTCAATTAAGGATTGGGTGTATTGGGAGACCTCTTTTCCAATCAGAACGGCAGCAATGGGTTCATTCAAATCTTTTTGTAATGTCTGAGCAATTCCCAGTAGTTCAAATGCTGTTTCTTGCAGCTGCCCATGCCGGACTTCTGCATAGACCCAGATTCCTTTATGATTCGCAGTGTCTTGGGGGATGGCTAATATGGCTTCTTCTGATGACATGGTTTATTCCTTAAATTAGTTTTGCTTCTTTTAATTTATCAACCAATTTTTTTGCCTTTTCTGCTGCATTGCTCCCGTCGATTTTTTCGCCTCCTGTTTTCATTGGAGGCCGAAAGCTTTTGGCAACAATTGTTGGAGATCCTTTTAATCCGATGCAGCTTGGATTTCCTCCGAGTGCTTGATTGTCCCATTTTGGAATTTGAACTTTTTTCCCTGCCATCTTTCCTTTTAGAGAAGGAACGCGAGGTTCGTTAATTTCTTTTACAACAGCAATGACGGCTGGCAGTTCCATCTCAAGAACATCAACCCCATCTTCCATCATCCTATGAACGATAATGGTGCCACCTTTTCCGGTCCCATTGGATTTGATGTCTTCAACTTTCTTGACATATGCCACATTTGGCCAACCGAGCCATGCGGCAATCCCAGGACCAATATGTCCTGTGTCCCCATCGTTTGTTTGTTTGCCGCAGACAACCAAATCCACGGGAGCTATTTCCTTTGATATTTTTTCAATTCCTTTGAATAGGGTATAAGAAGTTGCCCATGTGTCGGCCCCAGCAAATTCCCTGCCACATATGTGAACTCCTCCGGTGGCCCCTTTGGCCACAGCCTCTCGTAAAGCTGTTTCAGCTTGGGGTGGGCCCATGGTAAGGCATGTTACTGTTGAATCGCCTCCAACTTTCTCTTTAATTCGAACGGCTTCTTCGATACCAAATTCATCAAATGGATTGATGGCTGCAGCCATTCCTTCGCGTTTTAATGTTCCTGTTTCAGGATCAATTTGAATGTTTTCTGTTGCGGGTGTTTGTTTGATGCAAGTAACGATGTGCATCGTTTGTATACCTCAAAGATAAAAGATTTTTTTAGAAAGGAATCATCCCAACTTAAGGTTGGAGAATCCTGTGGAAATGGAAGATTACACCTTTTCGAACTTTGGTGCAAGAATTATGCAAATGGTCTAATTCTTGACACTGGCCAATTCTTTGAGAATGGTCATCCCTATTTCGTTCCGTTGAATTTGATTTGTTCCCTCATAGATCTGCGTGATCTTGGCATCTCTCATATACTTCTCAATAGGAAAGTCTCTCATGTACCCAATGCCACCCGCCAATTGGACACAATCGGTGGTGACTTTCATGGCCATATCAGAACAAAAGAGTTTTACGAAACCGGATTCTTTTGTCCAGCGTTTACGGGAGAGCTTTTTCATTTCCTCCGCGACGGTTTTTCCTGATTTTTCGGAATTCTCAATAGCCGCTGTAAATGTTTTGTCCATTCCCCGTGTCACTGAATAGAGAAGGGCTCTGCCCGCTTCAATTTGAGTGGCGATATCAGCCAGTATGTGTTGGCTGGATTGGAAAGATAAGATGTTTTGGCCAAATTGTTTTCGAATGCGACCATAAGCCAATGTTTCATCGAGTGCTCCTTGTGCTATCCCGAGAGCTTGAGAGGCCACTCCGGGTCGGGAAATGTCAAATGTCGATTGAGCGACAAAAAGCCCTTTTCCTTCTCCACCAATAACAGCCTCTTTCGGTACTTTGCATTTATTGAAAACCAACTCCAGGGTGTTGCTGGCACGAATTCCCATTTTGACTTCCTTCTTTCCAAAAGTAAAACCCGGGGTACCTTTTTCGACAGCGAAACACGTTATTCCCCGTGGACCCCGAGATAAATCGGTGGAGAGAAAGGTTGTGTAGATATCAGCGGCTTCTCCATTGGAACAAAAATTTTTCGTTCCATTGAGAATGTAATAGTCACCCTCTTTTTTAGCGGTGGCTTTCGTGGCCGTTGCATCTGAACCGGCCTCGGGTTCCGTGATACAAAATGCAGCCAGTTTGTTACCAGAGGCTATATCCGGAAGCCATTTTTTCTTTTGATCAGGATTTCCATAAAGAATAATGGGAAAAGCACCCAAGGCAGAAGCCGCCAAACAAAGAGAAATTCCGCCACAAAAACGTGACAATTCTTCTACGGCAAGAACAAGTTCAAATCCTCCCCCGCCGAGGCCTCCGTAATTTGGATGAAGATAGATACCAAAAAGATCAGACTTTTTCATTTCCTCGACAACATCCCAAGGAAATGTTTCTTCTTCGTCGTATTTCATTCGGACTGGTTTAATCTTTTTTTGCCCAATTTCCCTGGATATCTCGATAATGGATTGTTGTTCCTCTGTTAAATCGTAAAGCATAGATCCTCCCTTGTTTGTCTGTATATTAAATTGTTTTGTTGTGGCGAATATTTGTTAAGGCTTCTTTTGCGGCACACTGTTCTGCTTCTTTTTTTGATTTTCCTGAACCGATACCCAGAATCTTTTTTTGAATTCGCACTTCAAGCGTAAAATGTTTCGCATGATCAGGGCCGGTTTCGTCAATCACGATATAAGTCGGTGGCGTCTTGAATTTCTTCTGAACGATTTCTTGCAGCCGACTTTTGAAATCCGTTTCTACTATTCTTTTTTTCTTTGCCAATTGTCCGAGGATGAATTTTTCGGCTTTCTGATATCCTTGATCCAAAAAGAGGGCACCAACAACCGCCTCGTATGCGTTTCCTAGTAAGCTATCCCTTTTCCTTCCCCCGGTCGCTTCTTCTCCTTGACTCAGGAGGAGGTATTTACCCAAATTCATCTCTCCGGCCCATTGGCTCAAGTTGGCACGAGAAACGATTTGAGACTTTAATTTCGATAGTCTCCCTTCATTAACATCGGGATAGCGTTTAAACAAAAATGTTGCGACGGCAGCTGAGATGATGCTATCCCCAAGAAATTCCAGGCGCTCGTTACATTCAATGTTGCCGTTTTCAATGGCATAGGATTTATGGGTAAAAGCTTCTTTTAAAAATTTGGGGTTTTTAAACCGAATCCGTGCCTTTTTTTCAAAATCTGAAAGAGATTCAGCTTGGATTGTATTTTTTGACGACGAGGACGGCATTGTGCCCTCCAAAACCCAGAGAATTTGATAATGCGGCTTTGATTTTGTGAGGCCGGGACTTATTCGGAACATAGTCGAGGTCACATTCTGGGTCAGGATTTTCGTAATTTATTGTTGGATGAAGCATCTCCTTTTCCATGCTTAGAAGGGTTGCGATTAGTTCAACTCCACCTGCTGCACCAAGAAGATGTCCGGTCATGGATTTTGTTGATGAAATGGGAATGCTTTTTGCCCGATCTCCAAAAACCATTTTTATGGCTTTTGTTTCTGTTTTATCATTTAGGGAAGTCGAGGTTCCATGCGCGTTTATGTAATCAATATCTTCTGCTTTTACTTTCCCATCTTGTAATGCCAGTCTCATGGCCTGGGAGGCAGCTGTGGCTCCTGGACTTGGCGCGGTTATATGAAAGGCATCATCGGTTGCACCATATCCGGCGAGTTCGCCATAAATCTTTGCTCCTCTTGCTTTGGCGTGTTCTTCGGTTTCAAGAACGACCACCCCTGCTCCCTCGGCAATAACAAATCCGGATCGTTTTGCGTCAAAAGGTCGGCTTGATTGGTTGGGATTATCATTATAATCCATGGTCAGGGCCTGGGCCTGAGAAAAACCTGATATGGCCAGAGGGGTTATGGCGCTTTCGGTTCCCCCAGCCAACATGATATCGGCATCGCCATAGCGGAGATGGCGCAAAGCGCCTCCAATGGCCTGATTGGCTGTTGCACAGGCGGAAGATACCGAATAATTTGGACCAACCCATCCAAAATCAATAGCAATCTCACCAGGGGCAATATTGGTAATGAGCATAGGAATGAGGAAGGGACTAACCCGTCGGGGTCCTTTTTCCAAGAGAATGGAGTATTGTTTTTCGATTGTGGGAAGTCCACCAATCCCAGAACCGACAATCACACCGGCTCGGTCCGCTACAACAGATTTGGGATCTAGTTCCGCATCCTGGATGGCCATATGAGCCGCGGATAGGGCATATTGAGTAAAAAGGTCCATGCGACGGACCCTTTTTTTATCAATAAATTGCGTGGGATCGAAATTTTTTACTTCAGCATCAATTCTGCAGTCAAAGTCTTTGGCATCAAATCGCGTAATATTCCCAAATCCTGGCCTTCCATTAACCAAGGAATCCCAATAGGGCTCTTTGCCAATTCCAATAGGGCTTATAACCCCTAAACCAGTAATAACAACAGTTTTCATGGGTAAAATAAAATACATGCCCCCTCAAATTTTAAAACTTCATCTTGAGAGGACAGGGTTTGATATATTTTTCGGAGGTTTAAGTTATTTCTTATGACTTTTGATGTACTCGATGGCTTGCCCAACGTTTTGAATCTTTTCAGCTTCTTCGTCGGGAATTTCGGTGTCGAAAGCCTCTTCTAGTGCCATTACCAGCTCAACAGTGTCGAGGGAATCTGCACCGAGATCGTTAACAAATGAAGCTTCTGGTTTAACCTCAGCTGCGTCAACACCAAGTTGCTCCACAATTATGTCTTTTACTTTTTGTTCTATTTCATCTGCCATATATTCCTCCTGAAATAAAAATTGGATTGCTACATGTACATCCCACCGTTGACGGATAAAACTTGACCTGTGATATATGCCGCATCATCGGATGCCAAAAACAATGCTGCATTGGCAACATCTTGAGCTTCACCCAAACGAACCAACGGTATTTGTGCTGCCAAGGCTTGCTTGACATCATCTGGTAATTTGTCGGTCATGGCCGTTTTAATGAAACCAGGAGCGATGGCATTAACAAGTATCTTCTTCTTCGCAAATTCTCTTGCGCAAGTCTTTGTTAATGAAATTAATCCCCCTTTTGAGGCGGAGTAATTTGCTTGTCCAGCATTTCCCATCAATCCCACAATTGAGGCGATATTGATGATTCGTCCGCCTCCAGCTTTTCTCATGGAAGAGAAAGCTGCTTTTGTGCAATTAAAGGGTCCTTTGAGATTTACAGCCAGAACTGCATCCCATTCGGCATCAGACATTCTTAACGCCAGGTTGTCTTTTGTAATGCCTGCGTTGTTCACTAATACATCAATTTTGCCAAAGCTGTCAACAACTCCTTTAAATCCCGCATCAATTTCGTCAAACTTTGTGACGTCTGCTTTGTATCCTTCGGCTTTTATTTTAAATTTTTCTGATATTTCTTTTGCTGTCTGTTTCACGCCATCTTCTATGACATCAAACAGCGCTAGCTGAGATCCCTCTCCTGCAAACGTCTCAGCAATGGATCGTCCGATACCTTGTGCTCCGCCTGTTATAATGGAAACCTTATCTTTTAACCTCATGCCTTGCTCCTTAATGTTATATTGTCGGGCACCTTGTTTATTTCAGCTGAGAAGGTGCGGTGGAAAATTTCTTTTCGATACTTTGCGTATCATCAGTCCAAAGAGTTGATTTGGATCGATCAAATTTTTTCACCAATGTACTTAAAACCCGACCTGATCCAACCTCTATGAAAATATCAACCCCAAGCAATGTCAACTGTCTCATTGTATCTAACCATTGAACAGAATGAACGATCTGTTCATATAATTTTTTCTTAATGCTATTGGCATCTGTGGTGGGGATGGCATCAACATTTGTAATTACCGGTATCTTGGTATTCAAAAAGGAAGTGGATTCGAACAGGCTTTTCATTGTGTCGGCGGCTGGTTGCATCAGAGCAGAATGGAAGGCGCCACTAACATTCAAAGGGACAACTTTAAGTGCACCTTCAGAGATGGCTCTATCCATAACAGCCTGAACCGATTTTTGTGTTCCAGATATGACAGTTTGAGTTTCAGAATTGTAATTGGCAGCAGAACAGGGTTCCGTTGATGTTGAAACGGCAAGGCACAGATCCGCAACTTTGGTTCCAGGTAAACCCAGAATTGCGGCCATGGAGCCAGGTTGGTCTTGGCCCGCTTTCTGCATGGCCTTTCCTCTTTGATGCACCAACTTTAATGTGTCTTCAAACGAAAGGGCTCCGGCTGCATATAGGGCAGAGTATTCGCCTAGGGAGTGTCCTGCTGTAAAGTCTGGTTTGATTCCTTTGTCTTGTAGCAACACGAGGGCACCGACACTGGCCAAAAAAAGGGCGGGTTGGGTGATGGCTGTTTCTTTTAATTTCTCATCTGGTCCATTGAACATGATCTCAGTTAGAGGATGACCAAGAAGTTCATTGGCTTTATGGAAAAGATCGCGTACCACAGCTGATTGATCATAGCTGGATCGTCCCATTCCAACATACTGGGATCCTTGTCCCGGAAACAAAAAGGCAATTTTATCTACCATTGAATGAGCGTTGCTCCCCAGGTAAGACCTGCACCGAATGCGATTAATTCCACCAAATCCCCGGATTTCAAACGTCCTTCACGAGAGGCTTCGTCAAGAGCCACGATGGTGGTTGCTGAAGACATGTTGCCGTATTTATGGATATTTAAAAAAACTTTTTCCATTGGGATACCCATTCGTTTCGCAATGGATTCAATGATGCGAAGATTGGCCTGATGGGGAATGAGAAGCGCAATGTCTTTTGAAGATTTTCCTGCTTTTGCTAACGCTTTTTTTGCTGTTTCGATCATTCTTGTAACAGCATGACGATAAACTTCTTTTCCATCCATTTTGATATAAGGTTTATGTTTGCCACCATTTGATAAATGAGGATGCCGTGATCCGCCTCCTGGAATGGTCAATATATCTGTCAAAGAACCATCTGCGCCCACATCAACGGATAGAATTTTGGGAGAAGAGGATTCCAGCCCAGTTCCCTTCTCTAAGACCAAAGCGCCCGCTCCATCTCCAAAGAGAACACATGTTGAGCGATCAGTCCAATCTGTAAATTTGCTTAAGACATCTGCGCCAACAACGAGTGCCCGTCGATGAAGATTGCTTTCCAATAATCCTTTCGCAACGGTTAGGGCATAAATAAATCCTGAACAGGCAGCAGATAAATCAAATGCAGCGGCTTGAGGGGCCCCAATTTCCTTTTGAATTAGGCAGGCAACGGAGGGAAAGAAATGATCGGGTGTACAAGTGGCAACAATAATAATATCTATTTGACCCGGTGTTAGATTGGCATTTTGAAGCGCCCTTTTGCAGGCAAGAATTGAGAGGTCGGAGGTGGCCAGTTCTTTGTCAGCCAATCGTCGCTCTTGAATTCCGGTTCGTGTTCGAATCCATTCGTCTGAGGTATCAACCATTTTTGATAGGTCAGAATTGGTTAAGACTTTTTCCGGGAGGCTGGATCCGGTTCCTTTTATATGAATAAATTCAGTCATTACGTCGGTTTTCCTCGGTTCACGCTAATACGAAATTGTGTGACGTATTTTTTAATTGGTTTTGGATGTGATTGTTTATGTTGTCTCTAATGAGTTCATTTGCAACCCGCAAGGCATTTTTGATGGCAAGGGAATTTGATCCCCCATGGCAAACAATTGAGATCCCTTTGACTCCGAGAAGCGGTGCCCCTCCATATTCACTAGGATCAACGCGTTTTTTGATTGATTTTAATGCCCTTCTAAACATAAAGGCCCCAACCACGGAAAGTGGGTGATCTTTTATTTCTTTTTTTACAAGACGAAGAAGCGTTTCTGCCAGTCCTTCTCCAAATTTCAAGACAACATTTCCTACAAAACCATCGCAAACAATAACATCCGCTCTTCCTCGTGGGATATCTCTTCCTTCAATATTGCCGATGTAGTTGAGGCCACTGTTTTTTAATAGATGATGCGTTTCAGAAGTTAATTCGTTACCCTTCCCTTCTTCTTCCCCAATTGAAAGAAGTCCAACCGTGGGATTCGTTTTTTTGTAGATGGCATGATAATAGACCGAGCCCATTACAGCAAATTGAAGAAGATGCTTGGGTTTGCAGTCGACGTTGGCGCCCATATCGAGCATCACACATTGACCGTCATAGGTGGGAAGTACGGTCGCAATGGCTGGTCTTGAAATCCCTTCCAAACGACGCAAATGAAACAACGATGCTGTCATGGTAGCCCCGGAATTTCCCGAGGAAACCAATCCATCCACTTTTCCGGCGGAAAGCAATTTTGCACAAACCATGATACTGGCATCAGGTTTGGATCGACACGCCTCAACGGGAGGCTCATGCATGCCAACCACTTTTGACGTATGATGCGTATGAATTGATTCCAATAAACGGGGTTTGAATTTTGCTAATCGAGGTTGAATTGCGTTCTCATCTCCTACCAAAATAATATTGAGGTCGGGTTGTTCCAGACAGGCCTCAACAGCACCCTGAATATTAACTGAGGGATCGTTATCTCCCCCCATGGCATCTAGGGCAATACGCAAGCCTATTTTTCCCCTTTGTTCTTTTTCTTCTTCTCTTTGGGAGGCAATATTAATTCACCCTTGTAATATCCTGTTGGGGATAAACGATGGGGAATATGATATTCCTCGGTTTTTGGATCGAATGAGATAGCCGGCGCTGACAATCGGAAATTGGCAGAGCGTCTCATTCCTCTTCGCATTGGCGTATGTTTTTTCTTTGGATTCGCCATAATCTCTCCTTGGTATCGGATTTTCTAAATTTATTCCGGAATATTGATGTTTAATTTTGACACAGTCTTCTGAGAACAATGACATTCTTGATTATTCATGTCGGTCCCACATTGGGGACAGATCCCTTTGCAATTCACCTGGCAGAGAGGTTTTATGGGAAGATCGACCAGGACTGTTTCCCGAATTTCATTTTTAACATCGATCATATCCAATTCCGGTTTAAAAGCCTGTGAGAATTGTCCCTCAAAGGGTTTGTCAAATTCATTGAGACATCGTGCACACTGAAACGTCAAAATGGTCCGGATGGTTCCCTTGACATAAATATCACCATGTGTCATCTGAGCCATTACAAATGCAAACAACGGATTCCGAAAACTAAGAGAATCAGCGGGTGGACCAAGTAAATC
>MSYE01000182.1 GCA_002176905.1 bacterium F11
TCTTCCTGTGAAACTGAGATCCGAAATGGTGTCATCGGCTCCCGTGATGGTTTTTGACACATGGGACCGAGACAAAATAAAAATCGCGGTATTGGTGGCGGTTAAATCACTTGTTCGAATGATTCGGTCTCCGTTCAGATCTTCCATATCAAGCCGATTGTTCCCAGCCCCCACTCCGACAGAAGTATCGCCATTACCATCCTTCTCCAAATCGCCACCAGGTCCGTTGAAGGTCCACCCCAAATCTTCCCCAAGGTTAAGAACGCCATCCTGGGTTCCGGTGTCTTCCGTATCGGGTTCTCCATCATCGTCTGTGTCTTCTCGAAAACTCCCATATTCAATAATGAGGTCAACTCCCTGACCAGCACTCCCAGCCCCTTCCAATTCCACTTCCAAGGTCGCTTTTTTGGAAAAATCTCGACCACTTCGGGAAAGAACATTAACGATGGAAACCTGTTCATTAAAAATGGAACTTTCGGAGTTAAGGGAATACAGAACCTGGAGTCCTTTTTGGGTTCCCTCTTCTGTAATATCAAAAGGTGACACATCAACATCCTGCCATCGAAGGTGACTTTCTTGAACGTCTCTTCCTCGAAAATCAACAACGCTGTTGAAACTGGCTTCAAGAGGCGGTGCTGCAACCTGCCAGGACTCCTCAATCAAAGAAGAGGAATCTTCCTGTTTGACCCCTTCCATAGAATCCACGATGGCCTTTCCGAACAAATTGGGATTTTCAACAGATCGGGCCTGTTCATAAGAGAAATCACTGATAACAGGGATATTCCCGAACTTCACACCTTTTAATTGCGTGTCAGCTTCGGTAACCAATAGACTTGAGGGAGCCGATCGAATATCAGGAGGGGCAGATGGCTTTGCAGCAAAATTAAATAAAAGGGTTGATCCCACTGCCCACTTTTCAAAATTTATTCCAAAGGCCCTTTTGTTCTCAATAACGTCATAGGTACCCCTCAAACCAACCAGCGTTTCCCCCAATTGTCCCCCAAAAGGGGCAAATTCATAGGTCACCTCAATAATGGTGGATTCCCTAATCAAATCGTCATTAAAAAAGGTGATATTTCCGAAATCGTAATCAATAAAATAATCAAGATCTCGATTCAATCTCCTTCCATCCACTTCCACAATTTCTGATTGCAAAACGATATTTGGCCTCAAAGAAAAGGTCCGAACAACAGCTTGATATTCCAATTTGAAAACGGCATGGAGGGCACTTCCTGAGGTCACATTTTCCGCATAGATGTCAGCAAAGGGAAAATGTCTTTTAATCTCAAATATTCCCGTCTCAAAATTCATTTCGATTTTGTTTTCGTCTGGATAATGAGGATAGGGATCATTGGGATCAGATGGATTGCCCAATTCTGTTTCCTGACTCGGGTCAAGAACCGTGAGTTGAAAATTGCCCAAGCCATTATCGTGAACAATATTTCGCGCCTTGGCAGAATAAAAACGTTTGATTTCTTGGCTGACAAAGGGGTCTTCAGGGAGGGAATCTTTGATAAGAACCCCGAATACACCAGCCGGTATCCCGGGACGCGATATCAATTCGGTCTGACTGCTGGCAAAGGCATAATTGATGCCAACCCGTGCATCCTCTGGCAATTGATTGACAAAGGTAATAATCCCTTCTTCCCGATCAATGGTGTACTCCACGCCTCTGGAAAGGATTCGTGACCGAAAGGAAATAACTTTGGTCGTGTCTGACGATGAAACAAAAGATCGAAGAACAACTTGGGGGTCGGAGGAATCATCTTCAATATAAACAAATTCTGGAATGGCATCGCTTATGGGAAGAACCTGAATTCCCCCTAACGGACAGGTCGAGCAGGTCATGGCAGGAGAAGTGGAAAATGTCAAATCGTAAAATCTTCGACGAATATATTCGGTATCATTAACAATTGTTTGCTGGGGTTTTGTGCTGCCAATAAATCGTTTTGTTTCGGTGTTACCTTTGGTACGCGAACCAATTGCCATGAGGCCTGCTTTCTTGTATTTCAGGGCGGTTCGAATACCAAAAAGTTGCTTATTATAGTTCACAAATTCCGTTGAGGGCAAAGAAAGGACCAGGTCTCCGAAAGCCGCTTCCTGAACAATTTCGTCAGGATCTCCTTTGTAAATCACCTGAAAATCGCGAACATCTTCTCTGGTGTCATCAAAATTCACGTTAATGGTGGTTTTTCTTGCCACAACGCCTTGAATACGGGCTTGGAGTTCTTGTTCCATATTAAAGGATTGGGAATCTTGTGCGGTTCCCAATTCTTCCGCTCGCTCATTCGTGATATGGGTGTTTTTTAACTCAACCTTAATAACTTTACGCCCCGTAACAGACAAGGATGATTCATAAGGGAGTTCAACACGGATCTGCCCAGGAGGTGGTTTAGGGGGTTCAACTGTTGTTGTGGATTCCTCAACTGAATCAACCGGCAATTCACCAATTTCTTCTTTATCTTCAATGGCCCGACGCATATCATTCCAGTTTTTCTGATCAAAATGAAAAGGAACGGGTTTCTCAGGCAGGGAAGGGATAACTTCCTCTTCTTCTTCGAGGGTGGGACCCAATCGAAAAGGAGAATCCGATTCTCCGTGAAGAGGACACTTAAAAAAGGCCAGCAACAAAATGAGACTGGCGACAATTGTTTTTAATACATTTGATTTTGAGCAACAAAATAAAGGCAATTCTGACCACCTATTTGTATTAGGAGGCTAACATCAATACCCCCATTTTTCAAGGCGTTTTTGAATTTTAGCTATTCGGAATTATATGTGGGTATATGAGAATAATTTTATCCTTAAAATCATAAAAATCGGCAATGTCCTTTTGGGATTTTGACCTCTTCCCGAATGCAACAAAGCCTCTTGCGCCATGATGACGCGGTTCTGTGGATATATTAGAATGATTGAAAATGCGTCTCTCTCTTTATTTTTTTAGGCAATACCTTCCTCCCTTTTTCTTTGGGTTTATCCTATTTTCCTTTGTGTTTTTACTGGACAAACTTTTTGATCTTGTGGATCTCATCCTTAACAAAGGGGTGGCGGCTTTAACAGTTCTCCAGATGATCGTGTTGTTTATCCCCACCACCTTTCCCTTAACCCTTCCGATGGCCATCCTTCTTGGGTGCATGGTGTCTTTTGGACGCCTATCAGAAGAGAATGAGATCACAGCTGTTCGTGCTGCTGGTATTTCATTAGCGAAAATCCTATGGATTTTCCCCCTTTTTGCTTTTGTTATAAGTGCCCTCCTTGTTCCATTTAACACCCAGCTGGCCCCGTGGATCAACCGGGCTTTTCGAAGCAAGTACGAACAAATCGCGCAATCGGATCCGCTTATCAAAGTCCTGCCCAAGAAATTCTTTTCTATTAAAAATTTAAAAATTTATGCGCACCAAGTGGACAACAAAAATCAAAAGATGAAGGATTTGTTTGTTTATCAGGTGGGTGAGAAAAGTCAACCATCGGAACGGATTTTTGCCCGAACAGGCCATATTAACTCTAACGATGAATCTTTCCAGTTGATTCTGCAGGCAGGTCAACTCCAGAGATTGGACAACATAGATCCACGAAAACTCCTGCATGTGTCATTCGATGAATATATCATCAATATTCCCCTTAATATTGATAAGGATCATCGGAGCATGCGTTTTCGTAATATTTCAACCGAAGAGTTGAGGAAAATGATTCAGGATCATCAAAAGAAGGGATTTAAGACCCATCACATGGAATCAGAAGTTGGGCTTCGTTATGCTTTGGCTTTTGCTCCCTTTGCATTTGTCCTCATTGGGATCCCACTGGCCACCAGTTTTAAACGAGGAGGACGAGCTTATAACACAGGCATGTCTTTGGTGGTCATTTTCATTTACTACCTTTTGTTGATTCTGGGCCTTACTTTGGCAGAAAAAGGCATTTTCCCAGCACATCCTTCTCTCTGGATTGCCAACGGGGCTTGCTTTCTGTTGGGGTGTATTCTTCTAAGGAATCTCATACGAAAATGACCATCTTAAATCGTTACATTCTAAAGAAATTCATTGGACCATTTCTGGGCATATTTGGTCTGTTGTTGATTATCATCTTTGTCTCCCAAATTATTGAGAGACTGGACCGCTTTCTTGCTGATGGCGTCAATTTCTCTCATGTTTTTGGGTTTCTTCTCACTTCCATGCCCTTTCAAGCCCTTCAGATTCTGCCGATTGCTTCCTTTATGGCCACCCTTTTCGTTGTTGGCAACCTGGCACGCACCAGAGAGTACATTGCGGGTTTGGCGGGTGGAGTTGCTCCAGAAAAATTCCTTGGTGGCTTATTTTGGGCAGGATTTGTCTTGTCGTTATTGGCCTTTATGGCCAATGAAACCATCATTCCAGCCGCCACCCGATACTCCCGACAAGTTTACCGAGAGAAAATACGACGACTGGGAGAATGGAAACAAAATCTATTTTATGACCATTTTGTTAGCGGTTCCGAAGGCCGAATTTGGACGGCCAAGCTGTTTAACCAAGACACAGGCTATATGCAGCGGGTGGTCATAGATACTTTTGTTAATGGAAAAGTGGGTACCCAAATAGATGCATTAAAGGCAAAAAAAGTAACTAATGGATGGACCTTTTATACGGGCTCCATCCGAGAATTTGGTCCAGATGGAATCACAATCCTTAAAACCGAGCAATTTGATAAAAAAAATCTCCGCTACACCGAAAGGCCATCTGATCTTGTGACGCAAGAACCCCAACCCGAACAAATGAACTACAAGAAGCTAAAACGGCATGTAAAGAGGTTGTCAGCGCTGGGTATTCCTGTCAGAAAACTCAAAGTGGAACTGATGATGAAACTGGCCTTTCCTTTTTCCTGTTTCGTGGTAACTTTGCTGGGGGTGCCTCTTGCCATGAGAGGAAAAGGAAATTGGGGGTGGGGCATTGCCATGGCCCTTGTGGTGACCTTAAGTTACATGGTCTGCATGCAATTTGGAAAAGCGCTCGCCTTACGGTTTATTCCCCCTATCCTAGGGGCCTGGATGGCCAACATCATCTTCCTGATCATGGGATACTGGCTATGGATGCGAATGAGACAAACAGCTTAAATTCTAAATCCCAAAAAAAAGTGGGATAAAGAAACTTGTTGTTTCTCTACCCCACTCTCTAACGGCCAAACGTCAAAATAAGTGTTATTCAGGAATTTCTTCTGCTGCTGTCGGAGCCTCTGATTCGGCCGGCTTGGCTTGCTCAGGAGTTGTTTTATCGGAAGCCTCGGTTTTCTCAGCTCCTTTATCCGATTCTTCAGCAGAAGGTTCTTCAGCAGGCTCTGCTTCTGGCACCTCATCGGGCGAGGCCATTTTCTGCTGCTTTTTTCTTTCCTTGGCTTTAATGATCTTCTCTCGCGCTTCCACGTTACCTGCCCCAAACCGGAAGGCAATGGAGGCAATGTGGTTTCCTTGGCGACGATCCCCGGCTCGAGGACCAATTTCCCGGTTGTAAAACGCGTAATCCAATTTAACAAGGGGAAGGTCAAGCCCCAATCCAATGGTGGGATATCCTTCATTGATTCCACCTCTAAATCGGAACATTGCATATTTGAATTCGGTGCCCATATGAATATGGGTATAAAGATTGTCTCCGAAAGGCTTATCTATTCCCCCTTCAAAAAACAGATGTTCGTCTTTCACCAGAATATCACGCACATCCAACGCAAAAGACCAACGATTATGGGTAGGGAGAATGAAGAATAATTTTTCCGGGAAGACCGCGATACCCACGTCTGTTCGAGGCCGGATTACCGTGTCCCGTTTCGGAAGTGAAGAGAACCCATTTTCACCCGTCACCTTATCAAAACTCATATTGGTTCCCAAGAAATCATGAACCATGATTCCCAAATTCAACCGATCGTTTATCTGATGAAGGATACCGAGATCCATTCCTATTCCAAATCCATCTGCAATGGGAGGATCGAGCTCATCCAATGTTGTCACATTGATGCGTTCATTTTTAACACGGTACCGTTGGATTCCCTTTCCTGTAACACCAATTCCAATTTTCCCTGGAATAATCCAAGGAGCATCATATCGTTTGGCAATGGAAACAGGAATGACGATATCATTGTGAATATCATACGAGATCAGAGGTTGTCTACTGGGTCCAAGCTCCAATAAAAAACTTGAGTCCACAACACCGAACGCTCCAAATCCCACATGAAAAGGCAATCCGCCTATTCCATTTGGACCCGACACATAAGAAGCAATGTCAGCTCCGACATAAATGCGCGGATCGAGCTTTGTTATGTCATTCTCAATTTCGGCGATGACCGCATCTTTGGTCTCTTGGGGAATATTGGGATCATCAAAATCCGTCAGGATATCTTCATTGTCTGACACGAAATCAAGGACATCCAACGTATCTTCTGAAACACCTCCCGATATTTCGAGAATGGTAATCTCAGGGCCCGTTCGTTGAACCATCCCCGCTGGATTGAAGTTAAAGATATTGTGATCATCCGCGATGGCTGCAAACGCACCCCCCATTCCGAGAGGTCTCACAAAATCAAACCGAGCGGGTGGTTCCTCTGCCCTTGCCATCCCCAAAAAGGAACCGATCATGACGATTGTTAAAACTCTGGTTAATTTCATAAATGGTAACTCCTTTAAAATTTTTAATTTTTGTTTCATCTTACATCTCCCCTTTTCTTACAGTGCAGGACAACTGGAAGGAGGATCATCAAACACTTCCGTGTACGACGTAAAATCAGAAAGCTGTATGGGAGGAACCTGGTTCTCTAATAAAGTAATACAAGAGGCGGGAAGGATGGCTTCAGCACCACTTTCGAGAAGCTGTTGAAGACCATCTTCAATTTCATCTCGCAACTCAACAATAACAGCATTCCCGCTCGCTGCCAATAAATCAACTGCCCTTTTATACAAGGCGAATGCCCCTACAGCATCCTTTGCAATCTGAACGATTACTTCTTTATCAGTAGGATCTTGGCAGGCGGTATCGATTGCGGCCATGTCAACCGTAAATTCATAATCCCCATTTACATTGGTCAAATCACCCCAATTTCCCCGAATCAATCGAAGGACACCACGAATTACACAAAGAAGTCCCAGATCCAAAAGAATGTAAGCGTTATTGGGATTATTGGGATCGATGGTTCCATCGGCTACTCCTCCGACAATCAAGTTCATCCAGCAGATGACATTATCTATAACGGCATTTAGAGGATCCAAATCAATACCAAACAAAACGCTGTCTTGATCTGCTGCAAAAGAGGCTGATGTGGATAGCCTGGATTGAGCAACAAGATCTCCAAGGTTATGGATGGAAGACATGGAAGAACTGTCTAGTTCATCAGTTAAGTTGGTCAGAAGTTTCCCCAAACTTAATCCCGTGTTTCCCATGGCAGCTGTCGCAGCACCATAAAGAGCCTCTGAATTGTTTGGTGCCTGGGCCAAAACCCGTTGATACAGGTTCAGAGCTTGGGAATAATTTCCCTCACGAATAGCCAGGCCGGCATCGGCGTTTAATGTTTCAATATCGCCTGAATCTCCTCGATCGTTTAAGCCACCAAAAAGGTTGCCATTTTCGCAACCGGTCAAACTTAGGGTACATACGAGAAGGAAGGCTTGTAAAAGGCAAGAATAGCGTGGTCTCTGTCTCATCTATATCTCCTCCGCGGAATTATTTAAGGGATGTGACATATTAAGGCAGGTCCCATGTAATGAAAAAGGGAATTCCCTGTCAACCGGGAATTCCCTTTTTTTGAAAGTTTTTCACTCGAAAAAAAACGTGATGGAGATGGTTTTAAGTTCCTTCTGTCCAGGATGAAAGATACGTCACTTGTTCCTGGGTAAGGGTATCAATTCCAATTCCCATTGTTTTGAGCTTCAGACGAGCAATCTCTTTGTCGATCTCAGGTGGAACGTCATAAACATGACGGTCGAGTGCAGAACTGTTTTTCACCATGTACTCCGAACAAAGAGCTTGGTTGGCAAAAGACATGTCCATAACACTGGCCGGATGACCTTCAGCAGCAGACAAATTGATGAGCCGTCCATCCGCCAAAAGATGGACACGTTTTCCGCTCTTCAGAACATACTCATCCACAAAAGAACGAACGGTTTTCTTAGATTTTGAGAGCTTTTTCAAAGCCGGGATATCAATTTCCACATTGAAATGGCCCGAATTGGAAATGATGGCACCATCCTTCATCACTTTGAAATGTTCTCCTCGAATCACATGTTTGTTTCCTGTCACCGTTATAAAGATGTCGCCCAAGCGAGCGGCCTTTTCCATTGGCATCACTTTAAACCCGTCCATGGCGGCTTCGAGGCCCCGCAAAGGATCAATCTCGGTAACAGCAACATTGGCGCCAAGTCCGCGCGCGCGGGTTGCGACTCCACGGCCGCACCAACCATATCCCACTACGACCAATGTTTTACCTGCAAATAAAATATTGGTGGCGCGGGTAATACCGTCGAGTGTGGACTGGCCAGTTCCGTATCGGTTATCAAACATGTGCTTGGTGTTGGCGTTGTTGACAGCAACAATGGGGTATCCCAACATCCCATCGTTATCCATGGCTTTTAACCGAATCACGCCGGTTGTTGTTTCTTCTGTCCCTCCGATCACATATTCCAAGAGTTCCGGAAATTTGGAATGCAGAAGACCCACCAAGTCAGCCCCATCATCCATGGTTAACTCCGGACGGGTGGCAATGGCGGCTTTGAGGTGATTGTAATAAGTTTTATTGTCTTCTCCTTTGATAGCAAAGGTGGGAATTCCGTGGTTTTTTGTCAAGGCGGCTGCAACATCATCTTGAGTCGACAAGGGATTTGAGGCACATCCCATGACATTGGCCCCTCCGGCTTTAAGGGTAATCAAGAGATTGGCTGTTTCTGTCGTGATATGAAGACACGCTGCTATCCGTTTCCCTTTCAGGGGTTTCTGTTTTTGAAATCGGGCCTTGATGCTGCGAAGGACAGGCATCTCTCTTTCTGCCCAATCAATCCGACTTTGCCCTTCCTTTGCTAATTTTAAATCGCGAATGTCATACTTCATTTGTTATTGGCTCCTTATGTACGGGAATAAGTTCGAGTTGAGGTTGAGGATAATGATTTTCCGGTCCCATTGGTATGGCCACAGGCCTTTATGAGATCCGAAACTTTGTTGGTTTTTTCCCATGAAAACGTGGCTTCGTTTCGACCAAAATGGCCGTAGGCTGCGGTTTTCTGAAAGATGGGACGACGCAGTTGTAAACTGTCGATAATTCCTTTTGGAGTAAGGTCAAATACCTTCTCGACAGCCTGACTGATCATGGAATCCGGCACCACCCCAGTTCCTTCGGTGTCAACCAAAACAGAAACGGGATCAGCCACCCCAATGGCATAGGCCAGTTGCACGGTACATCGCGACGCCAGTTTGGCTGCCACAATGGTTTTGGCGATATGTCGGGCCATGTAAGCAGCAGATCTGTCCACCTTTGTCGGATCCTTTCCGGAGAAAGCCCCGCCTCCATGGGGACACCATCCCCCATAGGTATCAACAATGATTTTTCGTCCGGTCATGCCAGTATCCGATTGGGGACCCCCAATGACAAACTTACCGGTTGGGTTGATATAAAATTTTGTTTTGTTATCAATGAGATTTTTTGGGAGAACAGCAAGAGCAACTTTATTGATAATTTCCTCACGGGAAGCTTTGGATATCTTCTTTCCGGTTCGATCCAGAATATCATTGGTGTGTTGAGAGGAAAGGACAACGGTATCGATACGATAAGGCTTTCCTTCACGATATTCCACGGTAACTTGAGATTTTCCATCGGGTCCCAAATAGGGCAGGATTTTCTTCTTTCGAACCTCGGACAAACGCCGTGTGAGGGTTTGAGCAAGTTGAATGGGGGTTGGCATCAATTCGGGGGTTTCATCGCAAGCATAGCCAACCATCAATCCTTGATCGCCAGCCCCTCCCGTATCTACACCTTGAGCGATATCCGGAGATTGTTGATGGATGGCATTGAGAATGGAACAGGTTTCATAATTAAATCCGTATTTGGCGTCGGTATAGCCAATACCTTTGACCACATCTCGAACAAGTTCACCAATATCAACATAAGTCTTTGTGGTTATTTCCCCTCCAACAATCACCAGGCCAACGGTGACGAAGGTTTCACAGGCCACACGGCCCCGGGAATCTTCTTTTAATACGCGGTCCAATACCGCATCGGATATCTGATCACAAAGTTTATCTGGGTGACCTTCGGTCACGGATTCTGATGTAAATACGAATCGATCTTTTCTCACTCTAGCCTCCTTTTCGGCTATATCTAATTTAAAACATCAATTTCGCGGAAGATATCAAATATTGACTTGCTGGTCTACGTATTTTTCGTGCAGGAAATACGTTATTTAACCAAAGGCGAGTGTTTTGATTTCTTTCTAGATCCGGCCTCTTTTCGGCCAGATTGTTTTGATTGGCGCGTCATGGGTATTTGAACCAGTCTCTCGGCTTCAGATAAGAGTTCATTAACAATAACGGCTGATTTCGCTTCCGAGTAGGTTCGAATAAGGGGTTCGGTACCACTGGGGCGCATCAATACCCAGGAGTCATCCTCCATGATAACTTTTACTCCGTCCAGTGGATTGATTTTCCGAATGACATGTTTGCCAAACTTCGAGCCAATATGGTTTGTTATTTTCTGTGTCCATAATTCTTTATCAATTGACTCTTTGAGTCGAAAATCCACTCTTTTAAAAATGGATTGACCATACTTTTCTTGCAATTGGTCGATAAGATCCGACAAGGATTTCTTGGTTTTACAAAGTGCTTCGAGTATCAATAACGAACATAACAATCCATCTCTTTCAGCTGACCAGAGGCCAACCCCATATCCCCCTGATTCTTCTCCACCGAACAAGACTTTTTTATCACGAATTTTACTGGCCACATGCTTAAATCCTACGGGAACTTCTTCGAAACCGAGCTTATGTTCTTTGGCAATTCGTTCAGGTAGATATCCCATCGAAACAGTTTGGATGATATCTCCTTTTAGTTTCCTGTTGACAATCAAATGTTCCATTAACAAAGGCATAACAAGATGAGGAGGCAAATAGCGTCCCTTGTTATCGATAACCCCAACACGGTCCCCATCCCCATCTAGGGCAAGTCCCACACCGGCCTTTTTTTGAATCATGACTTCTTTAAGAAATTTCAAATTCTTTTCTATTGGTTCCGGATTAATCCCCCCAAATAATGGATCGGATTCCTTCCTAATGAGATGGGTGATCTTGGAGCCAAATCCGTTCTCAAAAATATTTCCTCCAGGACCATACATCGAATCCAACACGCAGGTTTCTTTGAGCTTTGAAAGAGATAATAAAGGAGTTAATTTTTTTAGCCATTTTAGATATCCCCCAACAAAATCGGTTCTTTTCCCAACCGAATCCCCCCATCTTGGCTCTGAGATATCTATCTGTTCTTCGATTTGACGGGTTAAGGATTCATCCACACTTCCCCCATGGGGCCCTTTTAACTTAAATCCGTTGAAAGGGGGTGGATTATGGCTGGCAGTGATCATGATGCCAATGGTGGCTTTTCGTGTTTTTACCTGATATGACAAAACCGGTGAAGTGATTGGTTGATCCGAAATTTCAACTCGGTAACCGTTCTCAACAGCAACCCTGGCAGCTGTTAAGGCAAAATCTTCCGATAAAAACCGATGGTCGTATCCAATTAAAATGAGCCTTGTCTTTGATTTTTGCCTCAAAACATCGCATGTGGCTTGGGCCACTCGCCTTACATTGTCATAGGTAAAACTTTCCCCCATGATAGAGCGCCATCCATCTGTACCGAATTTAATTTCGTTGTTCATCATTTTATTTAAACCTTTGAAAATGGAGTCAAAATGGTTTCTTCCCCTAAAAAGGATCCTTCCTTAATTACCACACCAACACCTACTCTGCATTTTCGGCCTATCACCGTTTTCCGAATCTGTGCCCCCTTATCGATGCGACAATGATCAAATATGACAGAGTCTTCAATTATACAATCATCATCAATCCGGACATTCTTTCCTACACAAACCGTCCCTTTCAACGACACATTGTTTCCAATTTTGCTCTGATCACCGATAAGAGCGTAGCGTCCAAGCGAAACCGAACGTCCCAGCCATACACCTGATCCTTTTTGGATACCTCTTTTACGGAAAAATTCTCTCTGTGTCCAGTGATTCTTTAATCGAATCAACTCCAGATGGGCCCCCAGATAGGTTTGAGGCGTCCCGATATCATTCCAATATCCTTTCAAAAGATATCCGTACATAGGGGTTCCCTTTTTGAGGTGTCCGGGAAACACTTCCCTTTCAACCGAGCAGGATCGCTTGGGAATTCCCTGTATAAGTGAAGAGTTAAAAAGATAAGCACCCGCGTTAATAAACCCTGGTTTTGATTGATTCGGTTTTTCCAGAAATTGCGTGATTTTTCCATTTCGATCAAATTTAACAAGACCAAAGTTTGTTACATTTTCTTTGTGCGTTAACGCTACACTGATATGAGATTTCTTTTTTTGATGAAAAGAAACAAATTTTGGTAGGTCCAAATTCAGAAAAATGTCACCGTTAAGAACAGCGACGGGTTCGTTATCCCAACTCTTTCCTCTATTTCGCAATTTCTCATAAGCAAAACGAATGGCTCCACCTGTTCCAAGTGGTGTTTTTTCAATAGCCATAGAAACCCTCATCCCGCTTGGAACAAGTTTTTTCAAAGTGCGTTGCCACATATTGGCTTTGTATCCCAATGCAAAGACAACGTCTGTTACGCCGCCCTTCTTTAGAGCATCAAGTTGGTAGGATACAAAGGGACGATTAAAGATGGGCAAGAGAGGTTTTGGTTGATGAAGAGTAAGCGGCCTCAATCGCGTCCCAAAACCACCCACCAAGATTATGGCCTTCAATTAAAATGTCCTTTTGAAGAACTCGTTGAAAAATATTGAATTGTTTTTTTAAGTCCCTCATTTAACTTAACCCTGGGAGCCCAGTTCAGCTTCTGTTTGGCTTTAACTATACTGACAAAACTTCTCTTTAGCTCTCCGGAGCGAGCCTTTTGATAAATGGGAGATTCTGAATATCCCACGATCCTTGCCATTCTCTGATAAAGGCCATAAACAGAGGTCTCAATTCCCGTTCCGATATTAAAAATACCATTGTGCCCTCTTCCCAGAGCCAAGCTATTGGCCCGGGCCACATCCTCGACAAACACAAAATCTCTCGTTTGTTTTCCTGATCCATAAATCTTTGATCGTTTTCGTTTAATGAGATTCTTAGAAAAAATGGCCACAACACCAGCTTCACCATGAGGATCTTGGCGAGGACCATATACATTTCCATAACGAAAAATGGTGTATTTCATCCCATATAAAGAAGAATAAGTTTCAATATACTTTTCACTGGCCAATTTGGACACGCCATAAGGAGATAGCGGACATTCTCGATCTCCTTCTTTGGCAGCCTTTTGACAATCCCCATAAGCTGTCCCGCCAGAGGCCGAAAAAAGGACTTTCTTTACCTTCTTTTCTCTTGCTATCTCAAGAAGATTTAAAAGTCCCATTATATTGATACGGGCATCGTATTGGGGATCCGACACCGATCGCCTCACATCGATTTGAGCGGCATGGTGATTCAATACATCGATCTTTTTGTTTTTTAGAAATCTGACGAGGGAAGGACGATGACAAATATCCAGTTTTTTATAATCGGCCTTGGGATGGACATTTCTTTTGCATCCCGTCGATTCATCATCCACAACAAATACCCGATGCCCCAATCGAATATATTCATCAACAACAGTTGACCCAATAAACCCGGCCCCCCCCGTCACAAGAATATTCATCTTAGTACGCCCCCTTTCCGATCATCACAGCAGGGAATGTTCTTAACATAATTTTAATATCGAGTCCCGGAGACCAGTGTTCGATGTAAAAGATATCCAATTCGATCATCTCTTCGAAAGTCAATTCCGCTCGACCGCTGACTTGCCAGAGCCCCGTTATTCCGGGCAAAACATTAAGCCTCTTCCTTGCCCAGTCATTATAATTACTGGCTTCCCACAAAACCTGAGGCCTTGGCCCTACCAAGCTCATTTCCCCTCTCAAAACATTTAAGAATTGAGGAATTTCATCGATACTATAGCGCCTTAGAAAACGCCCAAGAGGAGTCACCCTTGGATCATTTTTCATTTTAAAAACAGGACCACTTCGATCACTCAGATTTTTCAATTTCTCAAGAAGATCATCGGCATTTCGAACCATGGTCCGAAATTTAAGAAACAGGAATGGCTTTGATCCATATCCCATCCTTGGGTGTTGATAAAAAATCGGTCCATCAGATTCCATCTTTATCAAAATGGCTATAAATGCCAATGGGATAAAGAAAATCCCCAAAAAGATACTGGTTAGCACAACGTCCATCAGTCTCTTCATAAAGAAGGCACTCCCATGAAGAGAAACAGGCTTCAACTGAAATGTTGGCACCCCCAAAGATTCATCAATTAAAACCTCGCCCATTCTTAGCTCAAGGATGTCCGGCAACAGCCGAAACTTAACCTTTCTTTCTTCACAAAAAGTGGCCAAAGAAATCACGTTAACATGACTAAAGTCCGGATTGGCAACGAGAACCTCCCTGATCCTGGAACGGGTGATTGTTGAGCGAATCTTGTCCAAATTTTTGTCACTCATACTCAATACAGCACGATCCCCTTCTTTCTCCAGGATATTCTTTAAGGTTTTAGAAAGGTAACCATTTCCAAGAATCAATACCCGCTGAGGTCTTCGGTTCTTGCGCACCCAAAAAAGGTAGGTAATTTTTAAAATTTCCCTATGAAAAAACACGAAAAACCAGGAAAGCCCCCCTCCCAAAATAAAAACCAATCGTGAATAAGAGCTTTCCCTATACAAAAACATGGCTGACATCGATAGCATGGCACCAATGAAGCTTACACGGAAGAGGCGAATAAATTCATCCAGGGCAGGGTAATTGATGCGACGGTAAGTTCCGAGTTGCATCAAAGATATAATCCATACAAGAAGAACCAACGGTCCGGCCTTCAAATAATCACTCAATGGAGGAAATCCTTTTGTCACCGGGAAAAAGGTTACAACAGGGTCAAAATAAAACCGGATATAATAGGCAAGAAGGTATGCACCTGATACGGCCATCATATCTCCAACGCACACAAGAAATCGGTTCATCACCGATTTAAATTCTTTCCAGCCTGGAAGTCCGCGGTAATAGTCGCTCATAAGGTGAGGGATTTTCTAGCAAATCTCCCCTTGATTGTCGATGAGAGATCGGACCGCTTTTTTCACTTGATCAAGGGGTATCTTTTTCATGCAGTCTTGATTTAATTGATGGTACTCAAATCCGAGTTTTAACGAAGGGCACTGCGGACAAGGGCTTTGAATAACAACAGCATTTTTGTTCAATGGACCCCATATTTTGGGATCTGTCGGACCGTGCAAGGCAATTTGCTTCTTCTTAAAAGCAGCCGCCATATGCATAATCCCTGTGTTACCCGAAACGACAAGGTCCATCTCCATCACCAAGGACAAGGTGGCCTCCCAGGATAACCGTCCTCCAAAATCTATCACTTTTCGTCCCAATAGTTTTGAAAGTTGATCTGTTTTCCTTTGATCATCGGATCCTCCAGTCAAAAAGATTTTGCCCTGAAAGGTCTTCATCAACCAATGCCCAAGAAGGGCGTAATCAGACAAGGGCCACTCCCTCGGAAACCCATCCTTTCCACATCCGGGGTGAATCAGTATTTTTAAGTAATTCTTCTTTTTGAGATCTCCATTTCTGTTCATCTGGTGGCGGAGTTCTTCTTTTCCCCTTTCTGTTTCCCACAACTCCAACTCAGAATGAACCTGGAGAGGATGCAGAAGGGAAAGAAGATGATAAAAGTCATAAATTTCGTGATCTTCGAACTTCTTTTCATGAACATGGGTAAACAACCCATCTCGATACTGACCTGGAGTCTTAAATCCAATTCGATAAGGAGCTTTTGTGAAAAAGGAGATAAACCCCGTTCCCCTTGACCATTGCTCCAAATCAACAACAACATCAAATTG
The DNA here is from genome assembly GCA_002176905.1 of bacterium F11. Next base: position 16,110 of record MSYE01000182.1, read on the forward strand.
CTCTTTTCTAAGATTTGTAATTAATTTAAAAATGGAAAAAGGACCCATTTTCGCCAGATTCCAGATTCGATCAATCCACGGAAAGGTTTGCGCAAGCGATTTATTAATGGGAGATACAAGCCAATGGATTTGGGCATCAGGAAATGCCTCACGAAGGGCCTTGATCACGGGTACCAATATAATGGTGTCTCCCATGGCTGCCAATTTAATTATTAATATCTTATTTGGCTTTGGAATCTCCCCCAATTTCCTTTCGGAAAAAAATCCCAAAAACCAAACCAATGGCACACCAACAGTAGCATCAACAAATCGTTTCATTTTGTCTTGTTTATATTCCTATCAACATCAACATAAACTTCCCAAAGTTTTTTTGTGAAGGAATCCCATGAAAATCGTTTAACATTTTTGCTTCCTCTTTTCACAAGTTCCCTTCTCTTCCCTTCGTTTTCGAGGATCTCCCCCATCTTGCTCGCCATATCCTCGACAGAATTCGGATCAACATAAAGGACACTATCTCCGCACACCTCAGGCAGCGATCCCCGGTCGGAAGCCAAAACGGGCGTCTCGCAGGCCATCGCCTCCAATGGAGGCAAACCGAATCCTTCATAAAAAGATGGAAATACAAAGCCCACTGATCCTGAATAAAGCGCCGCGAGATGACTCTCCCTTACAACTCCCAAATATCGAATCCCTTTTGAAAAATCACTTGGATTTCTTTTTAAACTATTTTTTCCTGCCAAGACCAAAGGAGGAAGATCGCCTTTTTTCTTTTCATAAAGCATTGAGTAAGCTTTAAGGAGACCTTCCGTATTTTTGCTTGGCCTTAAATTTCCCAGATAGAAAAAATATCCCTTCTTGAGGTTATATATATTAAGAATTTCACTGATGGCTCCAGAAGAAGGCCGTCGGATATTGCGTGTCACACCAAGGTGAAGCACCCGAATCTTACTTTCCGATTTTGGGAAAAAACGGACCAGATCTTTCTTCGTGTTTTCTGAACAGACAACAATACGATGAGCTTGATTGGCTATTTTCTTCAAGAGGATATGTGAGTATATCTTTGAGAATGGTTTTGTGGAAAATTGGGGATAGAGATAATGCGTTAGGTCGAATACTGTTACTACCAAAGGTCCTCCATAAAAAAAGGGAATATCATAATGGGGCATATGGAAGAAAGAAAAAGGTTCTTTCTTTAAAATTTGAGGGTAGAACAAATGTTGTTTAAGCGAATATATTGAATAGGGTACCGTTACAGTCGAACATGGATAGGGATTTGACCAATTGGGAGGGGCCAAAAGGACCAATTGTCTCAACTGGGATTCATCAAGATGATTCAAAAATTCCCGGATGGTTGTCCCAATCCCAGAACTCTCAATCATTCTTACATCTAGTCCAATTTTCATAAAGTTCGATTCAATCCTCGTGCCAAACCCTCGAAAAGATATCTTTCATTTGTTGCCCTGTTTTCTCCCATGAGAATTTTCGAGATTGGACCAATCCTTTTTCGATCATATCCCTCCTGACGTGAGAATTTGTTAACACATTCAATATTTTACTTGCCATATCATCAATATCCAAAGGATCGACAAGAAGAGCAGCGCTCCCCACCACCTCTGGTATGGAGGATGATTTTGAAGCAACGACAGCAAGCCCACAGGACATAGCCTCAAGAGGAGGCAAACCAAAACCCTCATAAAGAGAAGGAAAGAAAAAAAGATCAGCAGCAGAATAAATATCAGGAAGAAACTCATCTGGAACATATCCCAGAAAATGGATTCTATCCCTTACAGAACTATTTTGTAATTCCTTCAAAGCTTCCTTATCCTTCCATCCTTTAGGACCAACCACAACCAAGCTATGCGGTATCTTAGAAGCAACAGAAGCAAAAGCCTGAAAGGCCCGGATCATATTTTTCCGTGGCTCAAATGTACCCACCGTTAATATAAAGGGACCTGACAAGGACCGAAACGCTTGGATATTGTTTCTGGCATCAACTCTGTTACGAGGAGAAAATTGGTTCCCTTTTGCCAAGTGAACAACTTCCATTATTTCTTTCTTAGGCTTTAAATATTTCTTGAGGTCATTCATTGTTGAGTGAGAATCGGCAACAATGGCATCAGCCCGTGCGACAGACGGGGGCACAATCAATTTGTTAATGAAATATATTGAGGTTCTCATAGTATCGGGAACCGCAAAATGGACCATATCATGAATTGTCAGAACTGTTTTGACCTTTTTTGGTGCTCGTATGGGAAGCACGTGTTGGGTTCCCCAAAAAATATCAATTTTGTCTCGCCTCAACCAAAAAGGAAGCTCAACCTGCATCCAAAGGCTACCAGGACGAGTGAAACCTTCCACTTTTTTCTTCCAACGTTCCGAAGGTAGCGAGCAATCAAATTCCCGATGAGAGTAGAGCACATACTCATTCTCTCTATCCATTTTACCCAGTTGTTCAACAACGTTTCTCACATGGGCAGTGATACCATTGGTATGGTTAAATGAAAGTGGTCGGCTATCTATTCCAATTCTCATTCAAACTCTTCTCATAATAATTTTTACTCACAATGGCTCAATTGAAGCATAAACTTTTTCAATACGATGCTTCTTCCAATGGTTAACCAGAAAAATAGAAGTAAGACCAAACAAAATCAATTCAATCAGAAAAAGCCCAATGGCAGCCCCGTTGGAACCATACCGAGGAATCAAAACCAAAAACAACAACAGCCCCAACACAAATGCAACAACCTCATGAAGAGCATGTCTTTTCTGATGATTGATAACAACCATAAGATGGGTAAAGAAATAATTTATAAAGACCATAAAACCAGCCAAAGAGAACAATCTGAGCACAACAATTGAATTCACAAATCTCTCACCGAAAAGGAGCTGGATGATCCATGGACTAAAAAGAAAAATGAATAAACTCCACATCAATCCAAGAGAACCCATCAACGCCAATATTCTCTTAAAATCCGATTCAAATTTATGGTTTTTGTTGTAAAAGACTTCCGATAGATGGGGGACACCAATACTCATAATGGCCCAGGGAATAAGATAGGTCATTTCAAATATTCTGAATGCAGCTGAGTATTCCCCCACAACACGCGCGTTCCAAAACCACAATATGAGGATGGCACCCATTCGAATATACCAAGTCCCAAAAATACCTCCGATGGCATTGGGGAATGATACCCTAAGAATTCTTTTCCACTCTTTTACCGGCATAGAAAAGGACAACCTCATTCCCGATATTTGAAACAATCTCACGAACGCTCCGATACCACCCAAGAAGGAGGCAACCCCCAAAGCAACCAAAACCATTTTCAGGCTTGGAAAAAAGATCAATGTTAACCCGACAATGGTAACGACGCATCCTCGGTGAACCAACATAAGATGACGAGCCATATCCATCCGACCGAGGCCGTTACAAACAACTTGGTTAAAATCCAGGGAGGCATTCCCCAACATCCATAGAAGCGCAAAAATCAGAACCCAGGGTATTCTGCCTTTCCATAAAGCAAAGGATATCGGAATAAAAAGAAAGAAAACCAAAACCATCAGAATCATCTTTAACTGCCAATAATTAAACCACAAATCTTTTTTCTTGTTTCGATTGGCTCCCAATTCCTTGACAAGTTGCAGGTTCAATCCGAGATCGGTAAACACATAAAACATCATGGCCAATGACGTCGCATAATTATAAATCCCAAATTCTTGAATCGACAATACACGGGCGATACAGATGGTCAGAACAAGAAAAGTTCCCCTCGAGAAAACATCAAGCGAGAACCTCCATATCATTTGGGAGATGAAATTAGGCAATCTTAGCACGTTGGCGTGAACGATCTTTTAAGATCCGCGAATACGAAGGAAGAGGAGCAAAAATGGCCAATTGAAACCAAAATAAAAAACTCACGGAAAAGCTTAACAGGTGACCACCAAAGAAGATAGCGACAAGCAGACCAATAAACGATGAGAAAGATGCCACTTCAATAATTTTCTTTTTCTTAATTTCCTCGGTGACAAATCTCCTAACAAAGGTTCCTAGTAAATAAATAAAGACGATCAACCCCAAAACTCCATTTTCGGCAGCAATATGCAAATACATATTCCCAGAATTATCATTTACTATCATACTGATTTCGTCCTTATATTCAGGCATTCTCATTAAGTACTGCCCCGTCCCGACTCCAAAAATAGGATTCTTTTTAAACGTGACCCACCCAGCCTGCCAGAGGATGACACGATCACCCAATATCTTTTTAAGGTGGTCAACATCCCATTTAGTACTAGCCAAATTATTAACATAATTTGTAATTCGTGTCGGACCATTTAATTTTTTATGGAAGTTGAACATGGCAACAAACACAAACAGCGATATACATATTATGAAAATGGAGAATTTTTTCTGCTGAATCAATGTTACACCGACGAAAACCAAAATACCGACAAGCCCCAATAGAACAGCAGAACGGGAGCCTGAGATAAGGATTAAAAACATCAACATAGGACCGCAAATCCAATATATCTTATGCCCGTTGTACAATATATAGCCAAGCCATATCGCAAAGGATAAGGCACAAAAAATACCCAAGGAGCTTGGATCGATAAATGTTGTATTGTATCGAGAACCGCCAAGGAAGAAATTCTGGAATATTCCTCCCAATGGCAATATTCGCATGACCTGCCCAAGACCAAAAAGAAAAGAAATAATTATGCCAATCATCAACATCTTTATAAACAGATAAACATTTTTCTTCTCGACCGTTATTGTCAAAACCCATTCAAAAAACAATATCCCAGCGATAAGATTTAGAAAACTCAGCATAATCCACCCAAATGCGTTTGCTAACGGCACTTCTGCCCAAGGAAGATGAGCAACAATCCTTTTCCAATCTGGAATATATTTTACATGAGATAAGATGGAAAAAAAGGCAAAGAGGGTAAACACGACCAGGAAAATCCATACAGGTTTGGGAAGGATGATTTTATCACCAGAACGAGATGGTATTTTTCTCAAGAAACGCCCAATACATCCCGACAAAAAGATTGGCATAAGAAGATGAATGGCCTTTAAAGATAAGACAGCATTCAGAAATCCCGCCAAGGGAAGAATAAGAATAAAACAACAAAGAAAATAAAGGGGATTTCGATAACCAAGAAATATTGCCAAGAAACAAAATGGAATGTACCACCAAAACATTTGCAGGTTGGAATATCCAAGGATTCCCAACCCCAATATCCAACACAAACACAGTCCTGAGATAACAACATAAGGCGGAAACACGATTGGAATAAAAAATCCGGAGGATTTGAACGATAATATTTTTTCTATGGTTTTTTTCATGTATTTTTCTTTTTTTTTAAGCCTCCCCCCTTATCTTAAAAGGAGGATTGGGCTAGTTTTGAAGCCATTTCAATGGCTTCTGTCATACTGGAATTTGAAGCCAGTCCCTTTCCGGCAATATCATATGCTGTTCCGTGAAAAGGCGTAACCCTGATAAAGGGCAATCCCATTGTTATTAAAGCCCCATTGTAACAGGCATCTTTTTGAGATTTGCGGTACCGAGTGGTTAGTAATTTCATAGGAATTTGCCCTTGATCATGATACATCGCAATCCCAGCATCGTAAATTTTGGCCCATACCCTGGGCCACACAACATCGGAAGATAAAGGCCCCGTTACGGGAATGCCTTTTTTCTGACACGTTTCAATGGCAGGGGTAATTCTGTTTGTTTCTTCCTTCCCAATGATACCGCCATCTCCCGCATGTGGATTTAAACCACAGACAGCAATCTTCGGGTTCCTTATCCCAATTTTTTTTAATGTCTTCCAAGTTAATTGTATGGCCAAGACAATTCTTTTTTTTGTTAAAAATCGACTTACATCATTCAAAGGAATATGAGCAGTAGCTTGAACAGCATACCTCCCTTTAAAAGAAATCATGGGAAATAGATATTTGATCCCTGTTTGGCTTGCCAGCATTTCTGTGTGATCAACATACCTATTTCCCCATCCTCCCATTCGAAAAGAAAACTTATTTATAGGTGCAGTCACAAGACTATGAATAAGCCCCTTCTTGGCAACCTTGATGCCAAAAACGATATATTCTCCAGCTGCTCTCCCACCACCTATTGTTGACTTCCCAATTTTGACCACATTCTTTGGAACGTTCTTAAAGTCTACACAGGTTATTCCGCTCCCTTTTGTTTTCAATCCCTTACTTTTAAGAAAAATCTCTTTACTCAGTCTTTCAATTTTAAAATTCGATACCTTTTTTGTCTTTGACAAACGATTTTTCAATCCACATAAGAACTCATAATCTCCAAAGAGCACAAATCGATAAGGCTTCTTTTTAATGAGATCCCCAATGGCTTTAAGAGTAATTTCTGGTCCTATTCCGTTTGGATCTCCAGCTGTAATCCCAATTATTGGTTTCATGAAAAACGGGGTTCTTTCATCAAGGCTCAGGCAAAAGCCCTTTCATGATCAAATCATGAAGATGAAGCATTCCAATACAATTTCGATTCCTATTGACCACGGGCAAAACGGTAATAGGTTTCTCACGATTTTCCATCAGATCAAGTGCCTTTGAAATATTCTCATCATCGAACATATAAACAGGGGAAGGATTCATAATATTCTTAAGTGTTAATTCGGATATCTTTTCCCCCTTAGCAAAGGCACGACGAATATCAAAATCTGTTACCAAACCCACAAGCTTATTTTGGGAATTAACGACAGAGGCAGCGCCCGTCCATTTGGTGGTAATTTCAATGAGCAACTTTTTTAAAGAGGCATTATCTTTCACTATCGGATTCCGGTTTCCCTTCCTCATAATATCAGCTACCTTCAACAACAAACGCTTCCCGAGTATGCCTCCAGGATGATAAAGAGCAAAACGTTCCGAATTAAATCCCCGAAGTTTCATTAGAGCGACAGCAATGGCATCCCCCACAACCAAAAAGAGAGTTGAACTGGTTGTGGGCGCCAAGTTCAGGGGGCACACCTCCCTGTTAACAGGCAAATAAAGAACATGCGCCGAATTTTTCGCTAATGTTGATTTCCGATTGGAGGTCATTCCTATGATCTTTGCTCCAATCTTTTTTATAGATGGTAGGATATTAAGAATTTCCTCACTTTCCCCTGATTTTCCGATCGCAAGAACGATGTCAATTTTACTAACAACACCCAAGTTTCCATGAACGGCTTCAACAGGGTGAAGATAGATTGCGGGCGTTCCCGTCGAGACCAAGGTTGATGCAATTTTCTGAGCCACCAATCCCGACTTGCCGATTCCGGTGACAACGATTTTTCCTCTGCAACGGAAAATCAATTTAACCACCTGTGAAAAGGATGAACCAATCATCTTCCGTGTAGCCAAGATACTAGCCGCCTCTACAGACAAAACATTTTTTATTTGGGATACGATATTTATTTTTTTTGCCATAATTTAACAGAAACCTTTTATCTATTTTTTTTAAGTGATTTCATCTTTTCTTTTACGAGCAAAGCCACAAAAACCGCGTTACCAAGGATATATCTTTTCCATAAACGCCTCGGCTCACACGCGAAGCGATAAATCCACTCCATCCCTGATTTTCGTAAAAATTCGGGTGCCCGAGAAATTTTCCCCGACAAAAAATCAAAGGCTGCCCCAACAGCCAGATTTAAGGGAACATTTATCTTATGAATATTGCTGGCAATCCATCTCTCTTGCTTCGGGCTTGAGACACCAACAAATAAAATATGAGGTTTTGATTTGTTGATCTTTTCAACTATGACATTTGTTTCCTCATCTGGAATACGATCACAAAGAGGCGGGCTGTGCATACCAACGATTCTCAAAGTTGGATATTTCCCAAGCAATCGTGCCTTTAACTTTTCAAGGTTTTCATTATAACTTCCCATAAGATAAATACTGTATTTTTTAATATGAGCCAGTTTGCATACGTTTTCCATGACATCCGGACCTGCCACACGTTCTGGAAGGTTTCCCCCCAACCAACGCGCCCCCCAAACGATGGACATTCCATCAGCCAACACCAAATCCGTCTCGTTTATGAGCCCTCGATATTCACCATCGCGGCAGGAATTATAAACGGTCTGTGCATTCACAAAACAAACATGTTTTGATTTTCGAGATTGGATTATTTGATCCATAACCCCCAAGGCATCCTTTAATGTTAGGGAATGGACTTTTAGACCAAGCAGATTAATTTCTTTTATGTTTGATAACGAATAATGGGACATATCATCGCCTGAATTATTGATTTTAATTTCACCTGATTTTTCTTTTATTGTCGAGACCATAGCCATGACACTATATCGTTCTAAATAGGCTTAATCAAGATTTGCTATTAATTCTGAATTCCGGGACTTTAAGATTGATTTGTACAAATTCTCAATTCGCTCAATCCAGACCTTCTTATCAAATCGCGCTTTTGCTTCTTCTCGCGCATTTCTCGTCATCGATGGCCACTGCGAGAGGTTTTCCATCGCTTTAACGAGAACAGCATTCAATTGCGAAGGAGATCCACTCTCAAAAAGGTATCCCGTTGTCCCATCATTTATCAATTCTGGAATCCCCCCCCGATCTGACCCAATCACGGGAATCCCTAGGCTAAGACTTTCCAAAATAACATAAGGACAATTCTCATAACATTCAGAGGGAAACATTAAAAATGTCGATTTTTTTAGAAGCTGATCCCGATCATAAGCCTGCAAATAACCATGCAAAAAAATCTTCAGGTTCGAATTTTCTTCTTTAAAATTTCGAACTTCACGTTCGAGCCGTCCCGTCCCAACCACATGGAGCGGAACGTCAGGTCGTTTTGTCGAAAATATAGCAAAGGCTTTTAACAAGGTGCGGATTCCTTTCTCTTCACTGAGTCGCCCAATATAGACCAATGAGGGAGATGAAGGAATCTCATCAGTCGCACAATCTCCGGAAAGATCAATCCCATTTGGAATTACTTCAATTTTTTCATTTGCTATACCATTTTCAACAAACTTGTTTCGGCTAAATTCGCTTAGGGCTATGAATCGATCAATTTTGCTATTCCATGTATTCAACATGCGATGCAAACACAAAGTTAATGACATGGCTCCAGACGTAATGAATCCTTGCTGATAACATCGATGGACTGTTCCATTCAAAAGACTTCCTTTTAAACACAATTCACAAACATTCCCTTCTCTATACAAGAGGCCGTTTAAACAAAACAAGCGGAAATTGTGGAGCGTCTGGACAATGGGGATTCCCATCTGCTTTCCAACAGAACAAACAGAAGGGGTCAAGAAAGGAAAAAGATTGTGAACATGGATAAAATCAGGCTGATATTCTCTACAAATGGTCGTTATTTTTTTAAGATTGTCCCACGAATAGACAATTTGTAGACCTGTCCTCAATTTGGAGGCGATTCCTTTTTTACCCCAATCTTGACTAAACTCCCGAAAAAACTCAACCTGATGACCCCTGGCCTTCAAGTCAAAAGCCATTCTTTCTATTCCTTTTTCTTCCCCCCCTGTTTCACGATATACATTATGAGTCAAGAGTATTTTCATCTTAAATCAGTTTCTGCTTAATCCTAATTTTCCTGACCATTTGCATCACCAACCCAATCATAATCCACAACCAAAGGCCCTTAAAAGAATTCTCCAATACAACATCTGTTAAGGAATGAACAAGCACATATGTCATCCCGGCTCCTGCCGCGACAAGCAAATGAAAATCATGACTTATATATTTTCTTTTGATTTTTAAGCGAAATATCTGAATATAAACAAAAACAATCATCCCGATAAAAGCAAACAATCCGATAAATCCCATTCGATAAAAAATAGCAATAACAGAATTATGGGGATCATAACGATAAGGAGAGTTTAATCGATAAACAACTTGAGGAGGCAAAAATGGCTTCCCCATTGGAATACCGAACAGCATTCTAAAGCAACTTCCAATTGAATCGGCAATTAAAGACTTATCTTTATCTCGCACAACGATTCGAACAATTTTATTTCTCAACCCTTTTGCAAGCGGTCGAATCTGCATCACGATTTGGCCACCACCGCGAGATTTTCCATCTTTGGATTCTTCCGGTTTTTCTAGCGAAACGGTTTCTATGCGAATCAAGGTATCTTGATCAATATCTTTGGGGAGTTTTGATTTGGGCAATTCATATTTATTTAATTCGTGAAAAGCTAAGCCGCTCGAGTAAAGCCCCGTTGATACAACCTCAGATACAGCATCCTCCCACATTAACAAGCGTGTCTGCACATTACTGGATTTTAATATCCTGGAGAATGTCCCTATTTCTCTTGCAACTCTCCCATAAAGGGATTGACCCTTCTTATTTTGAGGAAGAAAAACCAGTATCAAACAAGCGAGCAAAAACAGCAAAAACATCCATTTTAAAGAGTCAGTTGAAATTTTCTTTTTATAAATAATAAAATAGGCCACAACCAAAAATAGCAAACCCGCTATTAATCCAACCCATGACGATCGTACCAATTCAACGAAAATATTCCATAGCAATATGAAGCACCAAAATATTTTCCATTTTGGTTGAAATCGAAATTCATCGAAAGCCAGGACAACCAACAATGCAATTGACAAATAAGCCGAACTTGCAGCTTCTTGCCCAAAGAAAGATGTCAACCAGGCACTCTCACTCCCAAATAAAACAAATAAAAACCTTAAGAATATTCGCAAAAGGAGAATATTGGCCAGAACCAAAAACATCTTCTTTCGTTGAACATTACTCAGATTAAGAAGATAAACAAGAAAAATGCTGACGCTGTAATAAACCAATGCCATATCTCGTCCCGCTTTTAAAAAGGAACTAACGAACAAACCTCGCAAAAAGGAAAAAACACCTATCAAAAAGAAGATTCCCCAGAAGAGAAGAAACAATCGATCCATCGAATTTATTTTCATTTTCATCTCATTCCGTTTAAAAATTAAGATACGAGAAATCCACATAAGAAGACAAAATTCCGTTATATAAAGAGGGATGGTTCCGAGATTGATATGGATATATGCAAAATGTCGGTTAAAAAGAAGAAAACCGCCAAGTAGAAAAAGGAGTCCGTTAAATTCGTTTTTATAAAACAAGTAGGCGGCTATAGCAAATACAATGGGGGAAAGCAGAGAATGATAAAGAAATGACATAGCTCTTATTTTTCACTGAATAGGGAGGCCGTGCGCGCCCGGTTCCCCTCATACCAATTGATGGTTTCCTTGAGACCTTCTTCGAAACCTGTCTGCGCTTCAAATCCAAAAAGCTCTTTGGCTTTGGAGGTATCCAAACGACGCCTTGGTTGTCCGTCTGGTTTTGACTGATCCCAAATAATGTCACCTTTAAATTCGGTTAAATTGCAAATTATTTGGGCAAGATCCTTAATTTTTATTTCTTGTCCGGAACCGAGATTGACTGGTTTTTCCTCATTGTAATTTTCCGTGGCCAATAAAATTCCCGTGGCAGCATCGTTAACAAACAAAAACTCTCTGGTTACCTGACCCGATCCCCAACAAACAACGCGCTTTTCTCCTTTCTCTCTGGCCTCGATAAATTTTCTAATGAGAGCAGGAATCACATGACTTGACTGAAGATCAAAATTATCACCTGGTCCATACAAATTAACTGGCAAGAGATAAACAGAATTAAATCCATACTGCTGACGATAGGCTTGGGATTGAACCAAAAGCATCTTTTTGGCCAGTCCATAAGGAGCATTTGTCTCCTCGGGATAGCCATCCCACAATTTTTCTTCTTGAAACGGAATAGGGGTAAACTTAGGGTAAGCACAAATTGTGCCAATGGCCACGAATTTTTCCACACCGAATTTACGAGCTTCTTCAAGGAGCTGAATCCCCATAACCAAATTCTTATAAAAGAACTCTCCTGGTTTTTCCATGTTGGCTCCAATCCCGCCACAAATGGCAGCAAGATGAACAACCAATTTGGGCTGAGCCTCTCTGTAAACTTTTCGAATATTTTCGATTTGGGTTAGATCACAATCTTTTTGCCTTGGGGTAACAATGTTCTGATAACCGCACGCCTTCATCTTTTTGACCAAAGCCTGCCCCAAAAAGCCACCCCCCCCTGTCACCACAACAGGCTTTTCTATCCATGCGCGACCATTGTTTGCTGTCATCGAACTTTTTCCACCGGACTTGATTTTGTCTTATTCTCCGAAGATGATGAGGAACTTGAAGGGATAGGATTATCAAGCAGTATCCTTTCTCTGTTAGCCAAATCAAGATCCGATTGAATCATCATTTTAACCAGTCCCTTAAAACTCACCTTTGGTTTCCATTTAAGAACCGAACGCGCCCTTGAGCTGTCCCCAATAAGAAGATCGACCTCAGAAGGACGATAAAAATTCTGATCTATATCAACATATTTCTTCCAATCAAGATCGAGCAATCTGAAAGATTCCTCGACAAATTCCTGAACAGAATGAGTTTCTCCTGTGGCGATAACATAATCATTCGGTTCATCGTGCTGAAGCATGAGCCACATGGCTTCGATATAATCCCCTGCAAATCCCCAATCTCTCTTCGAATTAAGATTTCCAAGGAACAACTTGTCTTGAAGACCCAGTTTTATTCGCGTGGCAGCACGGGTAATCTTTCGTGTTACAAATGTTTCCCCCCTCCTAGGAGATTCATGGTTAAACAAAATCCCATTACAAGCAAACATTCCATAAGCTTCACGATAATTTAATGTTTGCCAAAAAGAATAAACTTTTGCACACCCATAAGGAGACCGCGGATAAAATGGGGTTTCTTCCGTCTGCGGTGTCTGACGAACTTGCCCATACATTTCACTTGAAGAAGCCTGATAAAAACGAGGGATTTTATTCAGATGCCGAATGGCTTCCAGAAGTCGAAGTGTTCCCAACGCGTCAATATCAACTGAGTATACAGGCTGATCAAAACTCACTTTCACATGACTCTGGGCACCCAAATTGTATACCTCATCTGGTTCAATCTTTTTTATAATTTCGTTGAGGCTATTCCCATCTGATAGGTCACCATAGAACAACTTCAGATGACCCGACGGATCGTGTGGATCAGAATATATATGATTGATCCGCTGAGTATTAAAACTCGAGGAACGCCGAATAATACCGTAAACCTCATATCCTTTTTTTAATAAGAATTCTGCTAAATAGGACCCGTCTTGGCCTGTTATTCCTGTAACAAGTGCTTTTTTTCTCACGCTCATTTCTCTCCTTTCTTTTCCTTTTTCTTATAACTTAAGCATACATAATTGGCATAAATTAAAGCATGCTCTCCCTTCGGAGATCCGCATCTACCATCAGCGACACCAAATCCTCAAAAGTCGTTTTGGGTTTCCACGGCAATTCATTGATGGCTTTTGAGATATCTCCTATGAGGGGAACGTCTTCTTCTGGTCTCCAAAATTGTTTATTAACCTCGACAAACTCCTGATAGTCAAGCCCCACTTTCTTAAAGGCCAAATCCAACCAGTCTTTCACACAGTGGCATTCACCAGTGGCAATAACAAAATCTTCCGCTTCTTTTCTCTGCAACATTAACCACATGGCTTCAACATAATCCTTGGCGTATCCCCAATCGCGACGAGCATCGATATTGCCCATTTGCAATTTCTTCATCTTACCGGTTTTGATTTTGACCACACTGCTGGTAATTTTGCGAGAGACAAACTCCTGACTTCGCCTTGGGGACTCATGATTATATAGAATTCCTGAAACAGCAAATATCCCATAATTTTCACGATAATTCTTAGTTATAAAATGGCCATAAAGCTTGGAAATGCCATAGGGGGTTCTTGGGTTGAATGGGGTTGTTTCATTCTGGGGCGAGACAACAGCTTTCCCAAACATCTCGGAGCTACTGGCCTGATAAAATTTGATTTTATTGTTCACTTCCCGAATAGCGTCCAACATCCGCACCACCAGCATCGCAGTCAGTTCTCCGGTCGCAATAGGATTGCTCCAACTGGCCGGAACAAAGGACTGACCAACAAGATTATAGATTTCGTTTGGATTGACCTTTTCAATCAATGATCGAACAGATTCGGACTCGTTTAGATCAATCTGATGCAATTTCAAATGGTCACGTATATGTTCAATACGAGCCAAATTTGATTCCCCACCTTTCCGAATAAGCCCATGAACCTCATATCCTTTGCTGATAAGAAGTTCGGCCAAATAGGAACCATCCTGACCTGTGATACCAGTAAGAAGAGCCTTTATTGCCATTGCCAATTCACTTGTTGAATTTAATTTCGATTTTAGACGCCTAAGCTTACATAATTATCTAGATGGAGAGCACGAATTAGAGAAGAGACCGCCCCTCTAAAGAAGAAGGAGAGGCAATCCCAAAAAACGACAAAACCGTTGGGGCAATGTCATATAAGGAAGGCATTTTCGTTGGGGTAAGAGGACGGTTGCTCAACAGAACCCCTGGAACAAGACTCGGATCACACAGATGGTCTCCCCCCCCAAAATTTCATATTGTCTTCGATAAGTGGAATGGGAGCCGCACCAAGAGCGGTTTGCCAACTGGAACGATACCCTTTTTCAAATCCAATAAACAGATCAGGTCCCCTGTTAGCAAATTCACCGGAGTAGAGGTCTTTATTCTGATAAACCGCCTTTATTAACGAGGCCCCATCATTTTCCTTCCATTTTAAGAGTTCCTGAATCAGCTCACCCTTTAAATCATCCGTTTCCCGACCAGGATAAACAATTCCCTTTTGTTCCCGTCCAAATTGGTTGATATAAATTCCTCCAAAGCCAAGACTATAAGCACGGGTTTTTTCCCAATTTACATTTTGATAAAGCTCTTTTCCTTCGGTTTCACCCTCATTTAAGACCAGAAATCCTTTTTCTCTTAACCATGCATTAACATGAACGGTACGACGAAAGGAACCAAACCCATGATCGGAAACAACAAAAAGAGTTGTCTCTGAATCGATTTTGCCCATAACCTCCCCCAGAACCTCATCCATATGACGGTAAGCCTTTTCAATGGCGTTGTTGACATTGGGATTTTTGCTTTTCCCCTTATTCGGATGAAGAGGATCAATATACCGCCAAAACATATGCTGAATAAGATCAGTCATCCCGAAATAACAAAATAAAAATCCACTTTGAAACCGATCCATTTCCAATTTCAGATGCTCTCGATTTTGTTTTTGGATCTCATAGGTCATTTCCAAAAAGGTTTCCTCGTCAATTCTCCCCTCATTGAGAGCCCACGTATCATACGGCATGCCCTGAGTATAATAGGGACCGATGTTATGGAAAATCTCCTCTGAATAATCTTTGGGATAAGAAATGGGCATGGCCGGATCGGAAGGATCGATATTGACGGGAGAAGCATACAGAGCGATATGGGGTTCCAAGGAATTCAAATGAAATCGAACCAATCCTCGAACGGAATGAAAAGTTGAGATCGGAAATTTCACATGAAACCACTCGCTCCAATCACCTATCCCCATGATTGATTCCTGATCTTGAATCCGAACTTTAATTGATCCATCATCCTCTTTGGAGATGTTCATGGGAACCTGAACTTCTTCAAGCCGATCGCCTTTTCTCACCTTGGGACCTGATAGGGAAGTGGCAATTTGTGATCCTTCCCATTGCACATGCGTGATACGCCCTTGGATTCCCGTTGACGGAATGTTTTCCGAAGTAAAATAGGAGAAAATTCCTTGTGTTCCCTTTATATCCGGTGTTCCCATTCCCGTTAACAGTTTCCCCTTAATCGGTTCGGCGGGAAAGGTAACAGGGCACCGCATGATGACACAAGAAATTCCATGATCAGACAATTCATCCCAGAAGGCCCTTCCCTTTCTACGTGATTTGACCTTGGGGGCTTGAAAACTCTTAAAGATTGTCTTCCATGACTTCTTGGCCGGGGCAGCAGTTTCTGTCATTCCAATCTCTGGAAGATAGGTTTTTGGGTCTCGGTTGATAAAATCAAAAATATCATGATGTCCGGGATTGCGCCCACAGATAAAATTTGACCAGGCAACGGGTGATTGAGGTGGATTGGAAGTTTTGATCTCGGTAAAACTTCCCTTTTTGGATAAGGCCTCAAAGTTGGGAAGAAAACCTTGATTCATATAACCCTGGAGGAGCGTTGGATCCAGGCCATCCATCCCAAGTATCACCATTTTTTTATTCATGTCTTTCTTTTCCCCCACACAGGCAACAACACCGATGATGATAAAAAACACCAAAAGAATGTAAAACGATTTTCTTGAATTCATAATTTTCCAAAGGAGGGTAGTTTAGGAAGATCGAGCGACAGACTCAAATGAACCTTGAATTATTTTACTGAAAATCCCTTCCGTTCCTTACCTTGCAAAGAATAGGTTCAAGAACTATAATCTTCTCAGTGAAAAATTTGATTCTCACAGCAGGTTTGATCCTGTTAATTTCTCGACAGAAAGCCTGGGGATACGTTGATCCGGGATTTCTCTCATCTATCTATCAACTTGGATATCTTGTAATTCTGGGCCTTTTGAGCTTGTTTATTTTTCGTCCCCTCAATTTCTTCAAACGATTCATTAGCAAACTCAAGGGTGAT
Organism: bacterium F11; assembly: GCA_002176905.1. The sequence continues at coordinate 32,707 of MSYE01000182.1, forward strand.
AAAAAAACCTCTTCAGATGACCAACCTTGATCCCCATTTCACTTACTCTTAACTAAAAAATGAGATTTCTTCGACTTTGGGCCAATATTCTCTTTGTTTCCCTCATTTTATCCATATCCTTTTTTGGTTTATCAGGAGACGTCTTATTTTTTGCCAGTGATCCACCACATGCCCTGTTTGCCATCGGGATTCTTTCGGTTTCATTAACCCTAATTCTTATCCCTCTTTTCTGGGCAATATCCCTCAAACTTGTTTCTATCGATCAATTGATTTCCTTTCTCAATCGCCTTGTGACAACCCTCATCGGGGTGACTTTTATTTATTTTCTCCTTAATTTTATTGATGAACGATATCACCTAACAATCAGAGGGAAAGCTTATTTATCTCCCAAGATACCCTACTTCTATCCCGAATTTTTATGGTGGGTTTTATGGGTGATCCTTTTTATCGTAATTTGGCGAACCCTTAAAAAGGGCAACAAAAAAGAAATTCTTAGCAGAACCGATAGACTTATTTGGCCCATCGCAGGATTATTTATTCTTTTATGGGGTCCACTTTTTCTTTCAAAATTGCCCATTTTCACAACGAAAAAAGGACCAGGAGAACTGGATCGTCATTTTGTTTTTGTTGTATTGGATGGTTGGCCTTCGGAACAACTCAAACAAATATCGGATTCATCCCAACAAGAAAATACCACGGGACTCTTTTCAGGTGGACGATTGTTTCAAAATGTTCGAACAAGCACGGTTTGGACGCATGCTTATTTCGGAATTTTTTATTCTGGAACGGGCACCCATATATTCAATTTTGCCCGAAAAACTTTTTGGTCCAAAGTTTTGCGACGATCTCAAGAATCAGGATCGAATTTGCTGTCCCTCCTTCAAGATAAGGGAGTCAAAATTCGTGGCTATTGCGACCATCGCAGTGGCATGTCAGAGGGTTCCTCGAGTCGTATTTCGAATTATAAAGGCTTTCGATCACTTTTCCTAACGTGTCACCACTCTTCTATCTTAAACTTGTTCAACCTAGATTACTTCATGGTTTTCACGGGACCGCGCCCGGGGTTGTCACTAACCAATGATCTTCGAAGTTATTTTGTCACAAAATTGATTCCTTATTTACAACCCGATTTGGACTACAAAAACAGTCTAACCGAGTTTTTGATCCCTCAAATGCGTGATGTTCAAGGAAAAAACAACCGATCCTTCCTTGTTTATCACGCTCGCTGGTCAACGATCAGCAATGCCGACATTTCCCTTGTGTGGCAAAAACGAAGCGATGAAGAGCAAGAAAAAGCTGAAAAAGTTATCCGTAAGAATGACTATCGCTACAGCGATAAAGATGCCTGGTATGCCCAGCAAGTCCAAGATGAAATCCTAGCCAAAAAATCGTTGTTCGAAGAAAAAATTAGGGAGTTTGTGGATTCCGTCAAAAAAGATCCCATCCTAAAGAATTCAACGGTTTTGATAACGTCCGACCATGGATTCATGTCCTCGAATGGGAAACTCTTCTATGGTTTTCATCCTGACGAAGGAACGACAAGGGTTCCCGTTTTTATTTTTGGAGGAGACACTCCCCCAGGAACAGACAACCGCCTTTTGGACACTTATGACATCATGCAAACGGTTTTGGAGTACTTCCATATTGAAACCAAATTCAATAATAGGGCGATTTCTCTATTTTCAGCGCTCTCAAAGGATTACGTTGTTTCGGCAACACAACCAAGCGATGTCAACAAGGAATGGTATTTCCTTATTTATAAGGATGAATTTAAATATTCTTTTAACATCCACCCCCAAGGAAACGGTGAAGCCAAGAAATGCAAGGTGGAAGACTTTCGGTGTGTCCCAATTGAAAGCGGAAAGCATCTCATAACGGAAAACCTATCAGAGTTAAAATTGGCGTTTGGAGAATTCGGGCTTGATGAAGGACTTCCCACTCATCCATCCTATTCCCAACTTAAGTAGAATAACCCACAAAGAAAAGGCCAAATGTCCCGTTTTTCCATTATTTTGTTCACAATAATAGGTAGTTTTGGTATGTTATCGCTCATTCCAGATTTTTCTATTTCAAAAAGGGGGCCTTTCTAGGCAATATAATGAACAGAACCCAAACGTTCGAACAATTTTTAGCTCAACAAACACCCCATATTGCGTTAAGCGGGTTTTTATTCAATCTTGTATTAACGGGTTTGCTCACCTATTGGCTCTACCGACTGTATGTGAAATATGGGAATGCCTTGTCCAATCGAGAAATTTTTGGTCGCAATTTCGTGATGGTGGGAACCACAACCATGATCATTATCACAATCGTCAAATCATCCCTGGCCTTATCTTTGGGATTGGTTGGAGCTCTTTCTATAGTCCGTTTCCGAACCGCCATCAAAGAACCAGAAGAATTGGCTTTTCTCTTTTTTGTGATTGCGATTGGCCTTGGTTTTGGTGCCGACCAACGGATTATCACCCTCCTGGGTTTTGTGGCCATTTCCGCGATAATATATTTAAGAGCCCAATCCAAAAAATTTGCAGAATACCAAAACGTATCCCTCACCATTCTCTCTGATAAATCATCCAAGTTTCCATTGGAGCCCGTCATAGATGTCCTTAAAAACAGTTGTTCCAAGGTTGATCTCAAACGGCTTGATGAAAGCCACAAACTAACCGAAGCTATATTTGTATTAGAGATCCAAGACCTATCCAATCTCATGGTTATCAAAGAGAACCTTAAGAAAGTTGATCCTGCCATAAGTGTTCGGTTTTTAGATACGCGAGGATTCTAATTCCTTATGGAATTAAAAAACAGGCCCCTCAGCCGCAAGGAGATTGTTAACTCAATTACGAAGCATGTCTCGAAAAATGTGATTTATGCTTTATTGATTTATAACCTCTTACTCATTTCACTCTGCCTGATTGTTCTTCAGTCCCAACCTCGACTCAAACATATGGTTCTTAAAAAAGGAGAGATTGTTTTAAGAGGAGCTCTTCAAGCCCCCATCCACTATGTAATTAATCTTTTTCAATTTAAGAAAACCCCTCGCATCAATCTGGATATCAAACACAAAAACTTTCTCAAAATCGCTTTCAAACGCCATCAAGCCCTTCAAGCTGAACGGTTACGAGGTGAGTTCTCCCCCTTTCTTGATAAAACGGACACTGATTGGGTGCCTGCTAAAATTCGGTTTGCCGGTGAAACCTTAAAAGCCAAGATTCGTCTGAAAGGCCGCATGGAAGACCATTGGGAAAAGGAAGACATGTGGTCACTCAACGTTCGAATGAAAGGGGGCAAGACACTCTTTGGAATGAAGGATTTCACTCTTCAGCACCCAAAAACACGAGATTATTTAAACGAATGGCTCCTTCACAAATTGCTGAATCATTTGGGATTAATTTCTCTCCGCTATGGATATGTCGATGTCTCCATCAATGGCAAAAAAGCCAAATTGTACGCCCTAGAGGAAGGGATTGAGAAAAGGCTACTGGAACACAACCGCCGGCGCGAAGGCCCCATCATCAAATATGATATGGATCCTTACTGGTCCTGGGGAGGACGGGGTATTAATGACATTGATTTCATTGACGCCCATATCCAGGTATACAAAAAGAACCGGACACTTAATAACCCAGTTCTTCTGGAACAGTATCAGCAGGCCAAAAATCTATTGGAATCCTTTCGCCTAGGAAAATTGTCAACATCTGAGGTATTTGATTTGCATCAATTATCCCGATTCTTGGCCTTAATTGAAATAATGGGACACCATCATGCCCCAAGCCCCCTCAACTTACGACTTTACTACAATCCTGTGACATCTCGACTGGAGCCCATCGGAGTAGACAACCAGCATGTCATTCCTGTCTCAAGAACCGGCCTCCAAGGAGCCAGAAGACAAATCAAGGAAAAAGCCCCTCATATCCCGACCGATTCGCCAGGTTATTATGACCTTCTATTTAAAGACAAACTGTTCTATGAGTCTTATATTCAGAACCTAGAGAAAATTTCCAAAGAGAAATTCCTTGATGATTTTTTTAACTCTATTGGCAAAGATTTTAGGATGACAGCCAGCTTACTAAGAAGCCGTTATTTCACATTCCATCCCTCTGCCTCTGAAATCAAGAAAATTCTTTATGGCAATCAAACATATATCAGGGACCTTCTAACCACCCAACAGAAACACATTCAAGCCTACTTCAAGAGATTTGATGATAAAAATAAAACATTAACACTGGTTGTTCATAATTCGTTTCGCCTTCCCATTGAACTCCTTGGCGTGACCATCGACGCCATTGAAAGCAAGGATCTCTCAACTACCCTTCTTCAACCCAAAATGAAGCCACACCTCCCAACCTACCGTTTGATCAAGGTTCGGTTTCCTCAAAACTTTCAATGGTCTAAGGATTTTCTAACCAAATTGAAAATCCGTTTCCATATCCTGGGAGGCAGCAAAGTATTTGCAAACACGATATACCCCTGGGATTATGCCAACTTCAATTTCATTGACTCCGATCTCCTTCGAAAGTCTCCCAATTTTCGTCAATTTCCTTTTTTCAAGGTTCACAAGAAAACAAAAATAATTGAATTTAAACCCGGTCGCTGGAAAATCGATAAAAATCTTATCCTTCCTGAAGGTTATCGCATTGTTTCAAAAGGAGGATTGGTTCTCGATCTCACCAAAGGGGCCAAAGTACTCTCCTATTCCCCCTTGCGATTACTGGGCACCGCTCAATCCCCCATAGAAATAAAATCATCTGATGGATCTGGGGAAGGACTTGTCGTTCTCAATGCAAAGGACAAATCCCTTCTTAGCCACACATACTTTATTGGATTAAAGAATCCGAAAGAAAAAGGTTGGGGAATTACAGGTTCTATTACCTTTTACGAATCTCCCGTCACATTCACTTATTGCCAATTCAAGAAAAACAAATCTGAAGATGCCTTAAATATTATCCGGGGTGATTTCCGTATTGAAAAATGTATTTTTGATTCAACACAATCAGATGCTTTTGATGGGGATTTTGTCAATGGAACCATTGTTGACACAGTTTTTCTCAATTCCGGAAATGATGCCATTGACATCTCTGGTGCCAATATAACCATCAACCTGGTCACAATTGATGGCGTGGGCGATAAAGGATTAAGCGCGGGTGAACGTACCGAATTAATGGCCGACCAGGTTGACATATTGAATGCCAATATCGCTGTGGCCAGCAAAGACTCTTCGGTTCTTACCCTCAAAAATTCCAATATTTCTGACAGCAAATTGGCTTATACGGTCTATCAGAAAAAATCTGAATTTGGCCCTGGAACCCTTTCTATTGAGAACACCTCTCTTCAATCCATCAGCCAATACCATCTTATTGAAAAAGGTTCGGAGGTCACGATAGACGGCATAAAGATCAACGCTGAAGAGGTTAACGTCAAAGACAAATTATACGGAGTTGAATTTGGAAAAAGTAGCCGATAGTCACCTTCATCGATATGAAAGGAAATACCCTCTCCCAAATGTCTCCCAGGCGGAAGTTGAGCAATGGATCAAACGTCACCCGTGCTTCTTTTCAGAGATTTATCACCAACGCCGAGTGAACAACATCTATCTCGATTTGCCCCATCTGGAATATTACTATGCCAACAGAAACGGGCTCGCAGAGCGAAAGAAGATTCGAATTCGGTGGTACGGTGAAACATTTGGCCATGTTCATAAACCCATATTGGAATTTAAGATAAAAAGAGGAATTGTTGGCCGAAAGAGTTCCTTTGCTCTCCAAGATTTCACTTTTAATAACGATTTCAATATTTTTTCTCTTAACCACATTTTCGAAAGTTCGAATCTCCCCTCAAATATACGCGACGAACTTCGCCAAACCGAACCAACCCTGGTCAATCATTATTTTCGAAGATATTATCAGTCAGCGGACAAAAGGTACCGCCTCACACTTGATTTTGGCCTTGAGTATGCTTCTATTCAAAAACACAGCAACTTTTTTCTTTTTTCCCATAAAATCGATCAAGATGTCATTGTGGAAATAAAATACGATATCGAAACCGATCCCGAAGCCGAACACATCACCAACGCCTTCCCTGCCCGAATGGATAAAAATTCCAAATATATTAATGGTGTTGATTTGGTATTTGAATCTGGCCCCTTGAGGCATTAAAAAAAGTGTCCTTCACATCGGATATTTTATTCGAGTTCAAACTCGAGCTCATCCAAGGTTGGCAATTTATTTCGCGCAGAGCAAAAGACGTCTTGTAGGCCGATCAGAATCAAAGACTTCAATCTTAGGAAAATAACGATGAAGCGCATCTATCACTGATTCCAGCGTATACCCAATATCCCTACCAACACTGATTAAATCATTATTATCATCATCCATGGCCACAAATTCAAAAATCAGCCATTTCTTTGACCATTGATTGAGCATGGAAGCAAGGCGATCAAAAGATTGGCGCCCAGCAATATGCAAATGGTGCATGAGCCCCAGACAAAGGACAAGATCCGATGTGGAACGCTCAACCAGTGAAGAATATTGTTTTCCGAGAAAACCAAATGGGGGTGTGGGGCAAAGGACATTTGAAACGATTGGAACAATCTTCAATTTCTCTTTGCGTCCTTCTTGATAGAGGGCATGAATACAAGACTCACTTGCATCGATGGAAATGACATCGCTTCCACATTCCGCTGCAATAATAGAGAAGACACCGGTGTTACATCCGAGATCGGTGACAGTTTTTGGAGCTAGCTGCTGAATCATTTTCTCAATTAAATGAATCTTGTGTTCCTTTTTCACATCTTTAGGAATACCGTCGTAATAGGCCACCCACAAATCGGACTCGATTGGAAATTTATAGGTTTCCAGTCGGGCTTTTAGCCGCTTAAAAAAATGCTCCCGCATTTCCCTGGTGATATTTGTCTTTATCGATGCCGCTTTCTTTTTTATTTTCTTCTTAAGATTCCCATGTTTTTGCACAAAATCATCCAAATGGTGATCCAAAACAGTCAAAGGATGGGTCATCTTGTAACCAAAGGACAGATGAAGATACTGTTCCTGCCGACTTACACCAGCGATATTGTCAAACAAAAGGGAACGGGCAAGTTTTCCTTTCCCCATCTGACCCAGCTGAAGGGGTCGTTGAAAAAAGGAAAGGAATTGGTCGTAGGCCGGCCATATGAGGTTTGTTGGAATCCGTGCGATAGAAGTAAAGTCAACAAAGACAGGTCGACCATCACGAAAAATCGTATTCCAAGGATAAGCATCCTGTAGCAAACAATCTTTTTCAAGAAGGGAAAGGGAAATATCAATAAGGTTGACAGCGGCATCGCGTAACATGGCCGGACACCACTCAACACAATACGTAACCGGTTGTATGCGCTCATGCTCAACAACCAAGCCATCTTCAATCTCATCCAACCTCAAATCGGCAATCTGAGTAGATACAAATTGATGTTTTTTGGTTAGTCCATTTATAAAGCCAGATGAGAGAAGTTCACTGTAGAAAGTCTTTTTCTCAGGATATATGGCACGATAAAATCGGTCCTCATGTTCAAAAACAAAGCCATTTGGGTCAACATAAGAAGACGGATTTTTTAGTATTTGGGATTTGGAAATTGTTTGAATAAGAAAATCCTTTTATCGATTCCAGTCAAAACGAGTATATTTTTTCAATCTTTTCTTTGCAAGAACTAGGAGCCAAATCGACCCATTATCCGTTACATCGTCATGGCACAATTTCAATTTTGGTCCCAATTGGCACCAAATTCAGCATTTCCTCTATTTCCTGATTGGTCACTGCAATACACCCATCTGTCCAATCCATGAGCCTATGAAATCTTCCCAACCATCCATATCCATTTTTTATCCCGTGAATCATAATATCTCCTCCGGGATGAACACCTCTTTCACTTGCTCTTTTCTTGTCCGCAGAACTTGGATATGAAATGTGAAGGGATTTATGGTATTTGCTCCGGTAATTAACCCAATCAACAATGTAGGTCCCTTCTGGTGTTTTCTGATCGCCTTCTTCAACCTTTCGACCTTTGGGATTGCCCCCTAAGGCAACTTTGTAGCTTTTGATGATGTCTTTCCCCTTTAACAAAACCAAGTTTCTTTTTGATTTATCGAGGACCAATCGATCTGGTGTTTGGATTGATTCCGGCGGCTTTGCATAGGTTGCCTGAATCAGCAATACGGATAATCCAATTCCCAATATTAAGTCAGCGACTCGGTTTTTCATAATCACTTTTCCACCCCATCTGGAGACCACTATCTTTTTAATTCAATCTTATTTCTTTTTATTAATTTTGGAAGTTATAAGAGAAAATAGATTTTTAATTCCTCTTGTCCAGCGTTTAAAGGTAAAGGAAAGGGCACCGAAGACGAAGGCAAAGGCGGCTAGGACCCAGGCTCCGATTCCGGATACAAAAGCCATTCCTGAACCAGGGTCAATATAGGCGTGAGCTGCAAAGGGAGGCACCAAAAGGAACAGGATAACGGTGACCCAGAAAAGGTTAATTTTCTTTCTTTTTAATTTATTGATTGTATGATTCCGCATCCTGCCACCGCATCTTTAAAGTAGAAGAGGACTTTTGCAAAGGGATCAAAGGGATTTCCTTTCTTTACGAAGAGGGGTGTTTCCACTTGGACCTCAACGAAACCCACGTCCCCCTGTTTTAATGATTCAACGTGGTTCTGCCCCAATTCGTCTTTAATGGTTTTGATTCTTCCTTTCACCCGTTGCGTCCGACATTCCAAATAGATTTCATCTTCTATCTGAAGGAGGGTGGGGCAGGCCCAAAAAGTTTGAGAAGACACCGAATGGGTTATTGAAAGGTGGTTTTTGTTTGAAAGAAGAACGGTTCCTCTCTGTAATCCTTGAGGATGATTGATTTTCAGGGCTACAGACTCCCCTTCTTTGATCTGTTTCTTTTTTCCATCAAGGGTTAAGATCTTCTGGACCTGCACCGCATCACCAGAAGGATATAGGAAAAGTTCCTGATCTTTTTGAAGCATCCCCTGTTCAAGGCGACCAAGCGCCAATATTTCTTTATCAATTTCATAAACCAATTGGACAGGGAAACATACATCTTTTGACCCATTTTCCGTTATCAAGTTATCACTCGGCAAGGCTCCCATATACTCGACCACGGTGGGCCCCTTAAACCACGACATGTGTTTGCTTCGACTCACAACGTGGTCGCCTTCTTTTGCAGAGATAGGAATAATCTCTTGTGGTTTCAATTGATAGCTTTCAAGAAGGACATCAATTTCTTTTGCCAACCTTACATATTGTTGTTGATCAAAATCCACCAGATCCATTTTGTTGATGAGAACAGCCATTCTCTCTATTCCAATCATCTTTAAAATCTGAACATGTTTCTCGGTTTGTTCTTTTATTCCTTCTTGCACATCCAAGAGGAGAAGAGCATTCTTTGCTTGCGTGGCACCCGTGATCATATTTCGCAAATATTGTTTGTGTCCCGGGGCATCCACAAAAATGTAGGGTTGATCACTGAGCCGAAAGAAGGTCTGAGCGGTATCAATGGTGATATTGTGCTCTCTTTCTTCTCGAAATTGATCAAGTATGTGGGCGAACTGCATCCCTTCCGATGCATGGACATTTTCGGATAGTTCTGTTTTCTTATCGAGGGTCAGATTGTCGGTATCATAAAGCAGTCGACCTATAAAAGTTGATTTACCATGATCAACATGTCCAACAATAACAATCCGTTTTGGATCTTGAGGTTTTTCCGAAACCACCTACATATACCCCAAAGACCGAAGTTTCTGCATCATAAATGCCGATTCCTTATCTTGAGCCCGCCCAGCTCGCTCTGAGATATTGGTCTCTCTTATCTCTTTGATGATTTGATCAATATTCTGTGCTGAGGATTCAACGGGAGAACAACATCTTTCGCATCCAATGCTTCGAAAACGCTTTTTTTGTTTGGCGTAATATAGTTTCACGCTCGGTAGTTTTTCTCGTCTTGTATAGAGCCAAATATCCAACTCTGTCCAATCCAGGAGAGGGTGAATTCGAATATGGTGGTCCTCTTCGCGTCCCTTTCCGTATTGTTCCCAAACTTCCATGGGTTGATTCTTATAATCCCACTGAAAATCGTCGTTTCGTGGTGAAAACACTCTTTCTTTGGCACGAATCCCATGTTCATCCCGTCGAATCCCAAGAAATATGGCATCAAACCCTTTTTCCTTGATTGTATTCTGAAGGGCTTTGGTTTTTAGAGCGGTGCAACAATTGAGTCGCCCTTCTTTCTCCGGGCTCATTCCCTTTTCGAGAGCCTCCTCGTTTTTAGCCACAAGAAGGTTTAGTCCCCACTTCTTAACCAATCTGTCCCGTTGCTCATACATTTCCTTAAATTTGTACGAAGTATCGATATGAAGAACAGGAAAAGGAAGCTTCCCCAAAAAGGCCTTTCGACAAAGCCATAGAAGAGCGGTGGAATCTTTCCCAATAGACCAGAGAAGGGCACTAATGGGATGCTGAGCATAGGCTTCCCGAATGGTATAGATGCTTTTGTTTTCTAAATAATCCAGATGGTCCATAAAATTTAAATTAGTTTATCTTTTATCGTTGATAAAAAGTTATTCAATCCTTCTTGCCATGGCAAGAGAGGACACACCTCCCTCTCCCATTTGGATGTATCCAACAATGGCTTGGCGGGGCGGGGAGCTGCCAACCCCAAATCCTTAAGCCCAACAGGTTCAAGTAGGGATAATTCCTTTCCTACCAATTTCTTCCCCAACGCTTTTGAAAATTCATATCGAGAGCAATATCCGGTATGGGCCAGGTGATAGGTTCCATATTTCGGTTTCTTTTCAATAAGGGCAAAAATCCATTTTGCCAGATCTCCGACATACGTGGGAGAGCCAAAAAGATCAACAACGAGTTTAATGGGTTTTGAATCTTTCAGGGCCGCAATCACTCTTGAAGCGGGATTGGACCGACCTTCTCCATAAAGTGTTGTCACACGGAGGATGTAATGCAAAGGATGGCTTCGCACAGCTTCCTCCCCCTTAAATTTAGACCGCGCATATTCGGACAGAGGAGAGGGCGCGTCGTCCTCCCGATAAGCTCTCTCTTGCAAACCAGAAAAAACATAATCAGTTGAAAAATGAATAAAAGGAATTTTCCATCTAGAACATTCCTTTGCAATTGTTGCAGGACCCTCCGAATTGACCTGATAAGCTAAGGCAGACTCATTTTGGGCCTGGTCAACTTGATTGTAAGCAGCTGCATTGATGACCCAATCGGGCTTATCGTTTTGGAGGATTTTGGAGATTTCAAGAGGCTGGGTGATATCGACCTGTCGGTCATACCCTCTCAATTGAATATCAGAAGGGGACTGACGCTTAAGTTCCCCCCCCAACAAACCTTTCACACCAAAGAGAACGATCTTTTTCAATATTTAAGAGGTCTTTCCTTTTATTGGGACTTTTGAGAAATCTGTTCCAAGAACGATAAATTCAAATCCATACGGAACCCATCTTTCTGATTTTAGTTTGTTGTGGGTATCGAAAAACATTTTTCTTCTCATCAAAGGGGCTATCTCATCAGGATTGAGCGACAAATATTCTTTATGGGGCGTCAAAAGGATGGCCATATCAGCATCCTGAAAGGTGTCTTTGAGGTTTGATAACGGATAGGGACCTGATTTGACATGGGGTTCATAGATAGAAAAGGTCAGTTTTGGATGCTTGGTCTTTAGCTGTTCGATAATTTGAATGGCAGGAGATTCCCGAATATCATCAACATCCCCCTTGTAAGCCAGTCCGAGAATGGCCAACTTCGGTTTTTCAATTCCCTCAATAAGGGATCCAATGATCTCAACCACTTTGCTGGGCATTTGATCATTGACACCACGAGCGGTTTGCACCAATTTCGCATCAGATGGGAACTTCTCCACAATAAACCAGGGATCAACGCTGATACAATGCCCCCCCACACCCGGTCCGGGACGATGAACGTTAACACGGGGATGGCGATTGGCCAGCTCAATAACCTCCCACACACTAATTCCAAGCTTTTGACATACAACGGAGATTTCATTGGCCAATGCAATATTGACGTCTCGAAAAGTGTTTTCAAGCAGCTTGACCATCTCCGCCACCGTTGGGTCGGTTAAGAATATATTTCCAGATACAAAAGATTTATATAGAGCCTTTGTCTTCTCAGCCCAAGTCTGGTCTATGGCTCCCACAATGCGATCGTTTTCAATCAGTTCCTTCAATGCCTGCCCTGGGATCACCCTTTCGGGACAATAAGCAACACCGATATCGGTAACGGGCAGAAATCCCACCTTCTTAACCAATGGGATCACCAAATCGCGGGTGGTTCCGGGTGGAGAGGTTGACTCCAAAATAATGAGATTCCCTTTCTTCAAATGAGGAAGAATTGACTCAATGGCCTTTTCAACAAAAGACATATCAGCTTTGGGAATTTTTTCATTTTCTACTGAAATAGATGGCGTGGGAACAGCGACAACAAACACATCCGCAGGAGCCGGAGTGGTACCCAATTGAAGATTTCCAGAAGAAAGGGCAGCCTTTACAACAGTTGATAAACCTGGTTCCTCAATATGAATTTCCCCGGCTTTAAGGGTATTTATGACATCCGCATTGTTATCAACCCCATACACTTTGTGGCCATTTGTTGCAAAAAGAGTGGCGGTGGGGAGACCAATATAGCCCAACCCTAACACACATATCTTTTCTTTTTTACTTCCCATATTGTCCTCGTGATCCCTGAAATATTATAGCTAACGGTAACGCTCGAAAGAGGATACCGGCGCCAAATCCACAAGATCTTTTTCCTCAAATTTCTTCAAATGATCCAACAATTGATTAAAAGGAACGTTAAAGATTTGGGCGATTTCAAAGATTGTTCGCTTTCCATCAAAATACCGTAACAACCCATCCTGCAACTGACCCAACCTTAAATCTTCGAGTTTGATTTTCTTTTTTACAACGGGATCTGGCCTCTCTATATAAAGATTGTATTTTGGATTTGACAGGGCAATTAATCCCTTAAATTTCCGCTGGATGGTCCGATCCTGTTCAAAAATCATCACCATGTCCTTTAAAACCTCCAAAGACTCGTTAATTTTATCGGGTGACATAATTTTTACATTATCTTCACTGGTGTGATACTCTTTGTAAGGCCATCGTGAAATGGACACCATTGGCATCTCAACGCCTGGCGCCTCCCAGACTGTTTCATCATTTCCAACAACGGTCCGAAAATCGCCCACCTTCAACTTGGATTGGTATTTCCTTAAAACATATTCACTTACTTTATCAATGATGCTTTGGCCGGTAAAACTCTTCTGTAGAACCCAAGGTGTTTTTGACCCGATCATCTCCACAAAAACACCCAATTTAAGTCGAGCCAAATCCTCCGGAGATAAACTGTTTATATAAAAAACTGTTCCAATGTGTTCGGGCCCAATCACACCTCGATAACTGAAATTTGTCTTCCTCCCTTTCAACCATTTAAACAGTTCCAAAATTACCATCACGCCTGCCAATCCATCGTTGGCCTGACACGTGTGACAGGTATGGGCATTAAAAACCAGGGTCTCGGGGGAAGCCCCTTCATGATGCAATTCTCCTACCACCATTTCGTCTTTAATAAAATCGGTATCCAAATCTATTTGATAATTTCCAGAGGTCCATTTTCGACATATATCATACGGAACGCAAAATCCCCAATGCTTGGCCCAGGGCCGATAATTGTTCATACAGTGATAGGCATAGGCCTTGGGAAACTTCTTTGTGAAAAAGAGATGTTGATCCAATACTTTTTTTGAGACAGTTCCATTAAAAGGAGATGAATATCCCGCAACAGCCATGGGATGGACCATCCCATCAAAAAGAACTTTCCCATTTTTTCTTATCACCGCCTTCTTAACGACCCATTTATGAGGAATGATCCATCCGTTGTGTTCAATACCGGTTGGAAATCGTTTTATTTCAAAGGGAACAACCGACTGCAACATATCAAGCGTCGTTTTGTTCCCTTCTTGGGAAACCCCTAAGTTAAGCTTTAAAATATCATCTAACAAATTCAGATCAATCATAAGGAAACCTCATTCAGGGGCTTAAGTTCCATCAAATTCCAAAGCGGGAATTCCTTTGCGAAAGAATATCCTCTTGGATCTGTCTTTTCATAAGCAGGATTTGGTGTTAAATCCTCCATCCAAGTAACGGAAAATCCTCCCTTGGCAAAGGATTGAACAATCTCGCTCATTGTTCCGGTGACATGAAACCGGCGATTCAGATATTCCGTCCGGATGGTAAAAGGCCTATCGGTATCTCCCAACCAAGGAAGAAGCCAAAATACTGGATGAGGTTCCACGCTAATAAAGGTCCCATTTGGCTTCAAGATTCTCCTAATGTCTCTTAAAAGAACTGATAAATCCGCCTCTGGATTGGGAACCGGAGAGACATGATAAAAAAGAAGCGCATCACTGATAAAAACAAAATCAGCAAATCCGTCTTGTATGTTTTTCATTGCGTCCGGCTTCCCCACTTCAGCAACGTCAAATTGGGCCCGAGGATGAGACATCCCCTTCGCCATTTCAATGTATTTTTTATTCGGATCAATTCCAAGAACCAATTTTGCATACTCCGCCATTTTATTGGAATAGTAGCCAATCCCACATCCAATATCGACCACGGTGCTTTCGGGAGAAAACCGTCGCTTAAAATAAGATTTCAAGGAGTGGTCTTGAACAGCTCCATAGAGGTTGTTCCGAACAGATTTATAATCTTCTGTGAATTTTTGATGTACCCACCACTTTCCTGGATCGACCCGTTGCTTCAACATCAACTCTTGCCCCATTTGCTGGTGAAAATTCCCCAAATTCTCAGAGTCCAAGAATGATGTCTTTAATTTTCCACGGGATCGGTATTCTTTTTCGTTTGCTATCAAAATGAAATATTTCTCCAGCAAGGCTATCAGCTCCCCCCCATTTAGTGACAAAGGCGATGGCCATTGTTTGGGTTCTCTCCTGTAACGTGTGGGATCAGCAAGGAGCCCCTCTGAATTGGAAAAGAAAGACACCTCCCAAGCCTGAAATGGTCCGCTGCTCAAAAGGTTCCCCTCTTTGCCTTTCTCTTTTCCTTCGACTTCACGCAAGAATTTCACCCCATCCGAGTCAAGCATGACACAGGTTCGGGCAAACACATTCATGATAAGCCAAAGGCCTTTTTGCTCAGGAAAAATCGCGATGTCTTTAGGAACGATATAGATAATTAACTCCCTTTTCCCAAACGAATATGTTCGGGAATGTATTTACCTGTGCTGCCATCCATGGGGATCTCACCAGGCACAAATTCTGGTTTCTGAACACAAAAATAGTAATTGTTTTCTTGGACCTTTTTGGCACCTTCCTCATAAATCTTTTTGGTGGAGGAAAGGTAATAAATCCATCCCCTCCCAATGGATCCCTTTTGAATGTAGCCTTTGTCTTCCAGATGGGTTTCAAAGGGCTTGGGGTTTTCCGAAATCTTAAACCGTGGATCGCGATAGCGAACACAAGATACAATGGGATAAGGAACAGGAACACCGTCCTCATAGACCGGTGTTGTGTAAATTTTATTGTAGAAATGAGGAACACCAAAGCGGGCTTGAATATATATCACAAATGTGAAGGCCTGACTCGGTCTGAGACCCAAAAAACACATTTTGCTGTCATAATCATATAGCTTTTCCCATGGGGATCCAGCACCATATCCCGAACCGGATGGTTCATGACAAATACTCTTTGCAAGAGGTCCGACACCTGTAACAGAACTCAAGGGATTAAACGACCGAACGGATTCAGGCAAGCTGGTTATGTATTGACTAAAAACGCCCTGCCCCCGATCAACTGGACTTTTCCTGCAATCAAATGGTGTACCAAACCGCGCATAATCATCAAATGAAGTGGGTACCGTTAGGGTCCCCTCTTTACCCAAAACCTCGCGGAAGGCCTTTAGAACAAATTTTGGGGTATCTCTTAAGGGGACATCGGCCATGGTTCCCAACGGGAACAAGGCACTGTGGACATGAACAACATCTCCCTTTTTAAGGCCCATCTCCTGGAGAACCCTAACAAGATCAGAATATGTGTAATCCCCTTTTGTCATACTTTTTTTAATTTGGATTCCAAGATCTCTAACAAACCGCCAATCGTTTTAAATTTGGGATTCTCAAGATCCTCATTATCCAAACGGAATTCGAATTCTGATTCAATCTTGGTAATTAGCTCCACAACGCCAAAAGAATCTATCAGTCCCGTCATAATATAGTCACATGCCAGTTTTTCGTTCTCCGAATTTCCCGGTATGGATCCAAATTGGGAAAAGTAATCCAACAAGAACTCTTTTGGATTTTTTGGGATACTCATTTACTCCTCCTTTCTTTTTCAATAGCAAAACATCTTGCCGCTGCGCCATCTCCCTTCACTATCCTTAATGGAGCGACGATCAATTCAACTTCCGGTCCTTCAAGTTGGTTCAAATTGCACAAGTATTCTACAAGAACAACATTCTTTCCCAAAAATATCTTATGAATGGGCGAATCGTTATCTGAATGAAATCCATTTTTGGGGTTGTCCGGCATGGGGGTATCATACCCCACCAATTTGATTCCTTTCTCCACAAGCCATTTGGCGGCCTCTTCTGAAAAGAAAGGATGATCAGGATAATAATCAGATTTCCCCCAATGATCAGACCAGTCAAACCGAACCAAGATTCGCTCTGGCTTTTTGTCCCCTATTTGCGATTTAAAATCCTTAATTCCCATTTCTTGTTTGGGATTGGCGTAAGAGAAATCCAATAGAAGGGCTGGACCTACCAATATATCAATTGGAATCTCATCAATTGTTCTACCACCAGGGATAAAATGCTGAGGGGCATCGACATGCGTACCTGTATGGGTTCCGAAAACGACTTTTCTGGTTTCCCGTTTTTCGACTTCGTGACGGCCCAACACGTTTATCTCGACTTTGGGGTGCCAATGAACAGGGAAAACCGTCATCCCTTCATGAATAGGAAAAGACAGATCAACAATTTTCTTCATTTACCGACCTCCACCAATTCAACAAATTCGTTTCCTGGTCCCTGAAATACCTCGACCAATAATTTCTTGTTGTTAATTCCAATTTTAAAGGGACAGGTTGAATCTTTGGCCCCTGCTTCAAACAATCGGTCCCGGTCTTTTTCAAGTTGCGTCGTAATAAAAGCCAAACAAGAAAATCCGGAATTATCAAGTTTCACAGGTGCAATTTCCTTTTTTTGATCAACCAGAACCATCTCTGTTGACCAGCTGGAAATGGGAGCGTAAAATTTCAATCTCAACCATTTCCCCTGTTTCCCAGAATTCGATTGCGTGTCCATCTTAAAGCCCAAACCCTTTTCCCAAAAATCCCTGGATTCCTCAAAGCGATCTGTCCTTATCAAAAGGCTCCTAATGATCATTTTTGATGAATCTGAATCTTTTTCCCACCAAAAAGGGATTTTAAGGTGTGACCAGACACCAAGTATAGAATTTTTTGAAATTCCCGAATCTTTCCATATTCTGGCCAATTTCTCATCTTCCTCATGATTCAAACTCCACTGATCAAGGTTTCCTGTCCAATGAACCTCATAATTTGAAGGGCCTTCTTTTGGCTCGCTGCCATGATCGATAAGCTCAATAGGAATACCACGGTCTTTTGTCAACAAAGCCAATGAATGTCCCTTTTGATAAAAATTCAAAAATTTCTTTTTTCCCTCATTATTGGGAGCATCTTTTTCCAGAAAAACCAACTCAAAACCTTTTTCCCGTAATTTTGCCGAATCAGCGTCGACATTCGCACACGACAAGGTTAAATGACTAACACCAATTATCATTGTTTTATCTGAGCAAACTTTTCCCTTAAAATGTTCTTTTTAACCTTCCCATTGACCGTCACAGGAAATGATTCCACCTCAAAATACTTCGAAGGAATAGAATCTGGATTCAACATTCTTTTACAAAGTTCTCTGATCGTTTCTATTTCAATTGAAAACTCAAAACCTGGTTTTAATTTTATGGCTGCCACCACCTCTTCGCCAAAGAAATCGTTGGGGATTCCCACCACCGCGACCTGCTCAACAGACTGATGATGCAGGATGGTTTCTTCAACGGCCTTGGGACTAACGTTCATTCCACCATGAATAATCAAATCTTTTTTCCGCCCGGTGATAAATATATTTCCCTCAGAATCCCGGCACCCCACATCTCCCGTTGGAAACCAATCATAGGGATCTGTGTCAGAAGGATTGTTTGTTTTTTCATCCAGGTATCCCATCATCTTAAAGGGAGTTTGAATCCATATTTCACCTTCCTTTCCCCCCGTAACTTCTTCGCCGTCATCCCTCATAAATTTGATATTTATTCCTTCTAAAAGACGACCAACACTTCCCCCCATCCGTTTGTTTCTTGGTGTGTTTGCTGTGATAAAAAGCAATTCCGATAGTCCATAACTTTCCATTAATTCTTTCGTGTATTTTTCCTCAAAATCTCTTTTTGTTTTCTGGGGAAGAGCTGCGGTACCCACACATACCGTCCGAACCTTATTTTGACAATAAATGGGCGCATCAAGATTCCGATCAACTCTTAAAAGAGTGGCCAAGATCGTGGGGGTCATCCAAAATGTATTGGCATCATGCTTCATCGCATCCTTCCAAAAAGTCAGAATCGCCAGAGGGTCAAACGCACGGGTCAAAACAACACTTCCTCCTGCCACAAAAGGACAAAGAAGCAAGTTCAAAAATCCAGCCATATAAGACATGGGAAGAATGTGATAAAAACGGCTTTTTGAGTCAAAATCCATATGCTTATTAAAAACCCGTGAATTCTCAAGCAGATTAAAGGCAGAATGGGGAACGCCCTTCGGTCGACTCGTTGTCCCTGATGTAAAGGTTATGGACAATATCTGGTCTTTTTTAAGGGGATAAACAGAAATGGGAAGAAATTGCGATTTCTCATCAGAATCATCAGTATTTCCGATTTGAAGTCCATCCTTATTATTACCCCCCTCATTTAGGAGGGAAATTAAAAGCCCCCCCCCCTACCTTAACATCAATACTACTGTCTTTGAGGGTATTTGATGTTTTCTGGGAATAAATGAGCAATTTGGCACCAGAATGGTCCAAAATATACTGGATTTCATCTCGATGCAATTGGGGATTAATAGGGACGATGGTGACCCCAAAAATAAGGCAGGTAAAATAAAGAAAGACAAATTCAGCCGAATTTGGAAGGAGAACAGCAATCCGATCTTGAGAATAAATTCCCCTATTATTCAACAGTTGGATGAATTTGACACATTTCTTATAAATATCGCCGTATGTATAGGCTCTGTCTGTTTGAGCATCAATAAGATATATCTGATTTCGTCTCTTCTCAAATATTCTCTTAATCTCATCTTCATTTATCATCAGCAGATTGCTCCGACCCGTGATAACGCTCCACATTAAAACGGGCGGTGTAAAATCCTTGCCCTTTTTCTATTAGGTTTTTGGCTTCATTTTCAACCAATTCCTTTGGGGCGCTAACTTTGTTCTTCTTTGTAACGGCCATAATAAGTTGACGAGGATCAACATCATACCGACTTGAATAATCACGAATCGTTGCCATAAAGCTGGAATGAAAGTCAGCCATTCCACAAACCGTATCCAAAGATTCGTAACCACGTCTTTGAATCAATGGTTTAATGTATTTCTCACCGATATCCATTATTTTAATTGGATCCAATGCCGATGTATTGAGTCCCTTTTTCTCCAAGATAGAAACATACAATTCCGTTGGCGTATTTCCAGCACTACGCCCCAATCCTTGCAGGGATGTATCAACCAAATAAGCCCCCAGCTCCAACGCCTTTAACGAATTGGCAATGGCCAATTCCAAATTGTTGTGACCATGAAACCCGATCTTCACATCACATACATCTTGAATGGCTCGGATATATTCCTCCACATCCGAAGGTAACATTCCACCGGCAGAATCAACAACATAAACCACTTCGGCCCCGAATTTCTGACTCAATTTGGCTTTCTGGGCAAATTGCTTGGATTCCATTGCATAGGATTTCATAAAATTGGCACATACAAACATCCCATATTTCTTCGCTCGCTCTATGAAAGGTTCTGATTCTTCCATCCGCGAAACATCTGTCCCAATCCGAATAAATCCCATTCCATGTTGCCCGGCTTTATCCACATCTTCCAATCGGGCAATTCCCGGAATACAAAACATCCCAAACTTTGCCTTCTTCAAAACACGAGCCGCTGCCTCCATGTATTCGGTATCGGTTTGAGCCGCCTTACCCTGCCCGCTGTTCGAAGCATTCAAACCCACGCCATGACCAATTTCAATAGTATCGAATCCCGCTTCTTCTAAGGCTTGGCAAATGCGTTCCGTATCTCGTGTCGTGAATTGAAAGTCAATTGTGTAACTACCATCACGCAATGTTGTCTCAAGTATTTTTGATTTTTCTTTTTTGCTCATTGATTCCTCCAGTTATTTTTATATTTATCAATTATATACTTCCAAAGGTTTCTTAATTCTCTCAATGGAATTTAACCATAATTCCAAATTAACCAACTGCCAAAAAAACATCATATGATTATCCTGCTCTTTTCCCTTTTGAATAATCTGGTTATGTTCCTCTATAAGATTCTTAACGTATTCGACGTCATATATTCCTCTTTCACGAAAAGATTGCGAATGAACGATATCTTTAAGAAGCGTTTGTCCCTTCCCAGAAAACCAAACGTGCGCTGGGGCGTTCCAACCCGTCTTCTTTATTCGCGTTCTTGTTTCTTCAGGCAATATATCTTTCATTGCCAATCGGAGGAGATGTTTTGTTACCCCTTTTTTAATTTTAAGATCGCCAGGGATCCGAAACATAAATTCAACCACCCTATAGTCCAAAAAGGGCAAGAAATTGTCCAGTCCGAATGCCATTGTTTGTCGGTCTTCAGCCCGAAGACAACAAGGCATGGTTTCTCGATATATATCCTGATAGGTTCGGTTTTTTAAATATTTATTAAAAGAATGATCCATAATAGGCTCAAAATTCGTTAAATCGAAGAAATCTTTTCTTAAGGCAGGCACGTACCGGTTTAATCTCTTCTTGTCCGATAAGCAAACACCCGGCCTTGAGAAATCCACGAGTCTCGACAAGGCTTCTTCCATGACATCTTTGTTCTTTTTATAAATAGGGTGATCATGGTATTGAACCCAAAATTTCATTTCCTCATCTAACTCTTTTTCCTTTCCCTCTTTTCTCAAATCTGCAAAATGGAAAAAGAAATACTCATATTCACCCGCGTTTAATTCATCTCCGCCGAGACCACCAAAGATACTATCGAATCCCTCTTGAGCCACCTTTTGACTCAAATGATAATGAGGAAGCCAGGTTGCGGTGGCCACTGGTTCATCATGAAGATCAATCATTTTTTCGACATCATCGAGGATATCCGGTTGTCCGATTTGAATGGGATTCCATTTTTCGACAGCAGAATCGAGCATGGATCCGATTTCCAATGATTCGTCATAGGTTTTATCTTCGTAAACTGTTGAAAAAGCCTGCTGTCTCTCTCTCTTTATCGAAACCGCCGACCCCAGGACAGAGGAGGAATCCATTCCCCCTGAAAGAGTAAAGGCCGGTTTGGATACCACCTTCAATCGATCCGAAACGGATTGCAAAAGAAGGGACCGATATTGTTCGGCTAAGGAATTCTCATCCTTCGCAATTTCGGCAGAATCCGTAAGACGCCAATATGCCGATTTCCTTATCGTTGAACCCTGAACCTGAATATAGTGCGCTGCCGGAAGCTGAGATATTCCTTCGTAAGGAGAGGCCTCCGAATCATTATCAAATGAACGATAATGGGACGCAGCAAAGATGGCTACAAATTTTTTATTAAAACCCTGGAAAATACCAGGAATGGAAATCAATGATTTCAGACGTGACGAAAACAAAAACCGGTTATCCTTAAAATGGTAATAGAGGGGTTTACAACCAAATCGATCTCTTGCCAACCAAAGTAAATTTAGATGTGAATCATACAATGCGATCGAAAAATCGCCATTGATTTTCTTTAAGGCACCTTCAAACCCATATTGCTGATACAATTCCAAGACAATCGCCGCATCGGACCCTTGCCTTGTAAATTCATCACGATTGAATAAGACGCCATCCATAACAACAAGGCAATTGTCTTTTTTCTCAATATTCTGATGTCGGGAACCTGCCCAGCCCATTGCAGCGTTTTTAAATACTTGAATCTTAACATCCCAATTCTGCGGGATATTGAGAGATCTTAGCATCTCCCCCACATTGATAGATTTTCCGGATTGATCCGTAAAATAAGTACCCGCTATTCGTGACATTTTTCCCTCTCTTTTTCTTGGGACTCAACCGACTTGGAAAATCCATTGATTTCGTCTAATTCTCTTTTATCTTCCTCCGTAAAGGGATGGTTTTTATGGAATTCTTCTAAAAAGGGTCGGTATTTTTCATGAACCTCGTTTAGGACCAATTTGTTAAATATTTTTTTCAGCCGAACTCTACTACGAAATTTTGGGAGGAAATAAAAATAAGGTGAAAAATTAAATATAAATGTCTGCACAAACGCCCGTATCGCGTCAAAAAAGGACAGCTTGACTCTTCTTTTTTTCATATTTCCCTCAAGAGCTTTTTCAACAATGTAAGCGGCTCGCATATGATTCTTTCCATCATCCCACTCTATTGTTTCCCTTACGACTTCTCTTCTTCTTTCCTTTCTTTCATCAAATCCGGGAACGGCCCCTTTCTCGTAAAACAAATTTATCGCGTTTTGAATACTTTCATTTGACTCAAATATAGGTGAACCTGTTTTTACGTTGGATCTCAATATTTTTGAAGCATAAGGGCTGATCATAAATGTGGGCTTTCCCAAATTCCAAGCCTCGATACATGTTGTGGATTCATAAGCCGTCCAGATATCACAAACATTGATACAATCACCAATCTGTTCCTCGTTCTGAATTGAAACCACGTTGGGATATTGTCCCAATCCAGAGAGCTCGGATTTGTCTCTCAAAACGGTCCCGGGATGTTCTTTCATGACAAACAAAATGGAAGGATTATCCATGACCATTTTCTTCAGCATTTGGTTCAGCTTGGTCCGATCCTTTTCAAATTCCTTCATTTTCTCTTCACCATTAATCTCAGTGGCCACCCGACGGGGCTCAGGTCGATCCAAAAAATCAAAACAAAAACCAGCAAATCCAATAACCTTTTTGTAGTTCTCTTTATTATATTTTTTCAGAAACTCACCCCTGGTGAGGAATCGAAATATGGAATAAGAATCAAATCGAACTGCACCCGAAACCAACAACTTGTCTTTCCAACGAGGATCCACATCAAGAGCCATACCTCTTGTTCTTTCCGACCACAAGCAATGGTATTTGTGATAAATTACCTTATAAATATTATGGCCCCATAAAAAACTCTCTGAGATAACCGGTATGAAATTTCCTTCCGCAATGAAGGAAACAACAGGAATCCCCCATTTGGCCAGCTGGCGAATAATCCAAACAGCCTCAATACCCCCTATTGGATTATTGTTAAAAATTACCTTGGGACGGTGTTTATAAATGGCATATCGCCAGTCAAGAAGGCTCTCTTCTTCAACCACGTACCCCTTCTTCCGAAGGGCAAAGCTGATCAGACTGGCCGAATCGCGATCCCGTCCTTCAGCACACCATTCAAGATTTAACACATCACATTGAGACATTGTTTTGATTTTCCCTCAGTTTACTTTACAGCGTAAACTGCCCACATGCTTTGTTTGTATTCGCCATATCCCCTGTTCTTTGCCTCTTCCTCTGGAAGGAAATACGAGGTTAAACAAGGGTCAATAATCGAAAATCCTTTCAGGAGCTGGTCAAACTCTGGGCGTGAATAAAAATGCGTTATCCCGATATTTGTTAAATATATTTTTAACCCCCCCTCTTTGAGAACCAAGGTTCCGGGATCCTCTGGCAATTCATCTTTCTTTCTCTTTTGATAAACGGTATGCCCCACATCCAGCATATAACCAGCAAACAAACCCCCAGGTTTTAAAAGGCGCCGAATCTCACCAAAGGCTTTGGATCGTTCATCTTTATTTAAATGCTGGAATACACAAGCCTCAAAGATACCATCAAAAGACTCATCTGGAAGAGGAACTTCGGTAGCGGAGGCCTCAATGAGATGATTCAGCTTATCCTGAAGCCCCAATTGAGTAAAGTTTTCCCGACACAATTTTAAGGTTACCGGCGAAATATCAACGCCAGACACTTTTATTCCTTTCTGAGCCAACCAAACCAGATTTGGACCAGCCCCAGATCCCATCTCCAAAAAATGCAACTTGTTATAATCTTTGGTTTCGTATCGTTTTCTCAAATAATAAGAAGCGTTTCTTACCAATGCCTCAACGGGCGAGGTATTAAAAGCCTGTATTTTTATTTGCTCTTCAAAGGACTCATCCCAATTCTGTTTTGCTGATTTTGTTGTACGGGTCACCATAGTTATTTTCCCTCTCTATTAATTTTTCACCAAAAATGATCGAAGCGTGTATTTGGTACTTGGTTCTTTTAGCGTTTCCAATTCCTTTACGGTTAACCCGGCTTGAGTAGCCAGGATGCAAAGCGATGCGGAACTAAAAATGTGATGATGATCGATAAAGAATTCTTCCCGCCCATATCCCTCTTTTGATGCCCCTTCCCCATCCGGGAGTTCGAGATAAATAAATCCACCCATGTTGAGATGCTCCATCGCCTTCTCCAAAAATACAATGGGCTCCCTCACATGCTCCAATACCTTATTGAAAGTGATCACATCATATTTTTCAAGCTTATCAACCGTCAGAAAGTCACCACAAACGGCTTTGATCCCCACCACTTCCTCTGCGTGCTTGGTTGCTCTCTGATCGGGATCAAGGGCCACGCAATTCCATCCTGCCAATTTTATTCGGTTTAAAAAAACACATAGTCCAGACCCCACATCCAGCACAGATGGCTTATCCGCCTTCTCTTGAAAGTGGGTGTCAGCAAACCGCAATATTCTATCAACGCGTCCCACATTATCAGATTTCTTCGGGTCCAAAGAATTAATCCGATTAAAGGCCTTAATTATCCCATCCTGACCATATGTCGAGTTGACATAGTCATCGGAGTACAACTGGCTCATATCCATGTCATGTTTTGAAAGAAAATGACCACAAGTCCCGCAACGCGTAATTTTTCTCTCATATTTATTTGATGAGCTAAATTTGAATTTGATCTCTCCGACAGGAGGCTCATGATACGTAAACATTAATTTTTGGTTCCCTGACCGACAGGGACACTTTAATTCCTGACCGGTTTCAATCATACGGTTTTCACGCCCTCCAATGACTCCAGTTTCTCTAACACTTTATCATTATCAAGCCAGCAAATAATCTTTAGATTTTCGTTCTTAATATAGGCATCAAACAATGGCTTCCTTTCATTCTCCACAAGAAAAATATAATACTTCCCATCAGGGCTTTTTATAAGAGCCGCATGCAACCCAAATTTAAGGAGTCTTTGATTAAGAGATGGGGTTGCGTAATATCCCCAAGATTTCTTTACAACATCATACTCCGTTCCCGACTCTGTTGTGAAAGTAACCTGTTCATCCGAACCCAATTCCACTTTTCCACAATCATTTAAAGTTATCCTTCCGTCTTGTCCAACCCGAAAAGATCGGGGTGGTTCTTTTTGTGTAAATTTCATTTAAGTATTACCTCCATTTCCAATCCTGAATTATAAAATCGGTTATCTTCCAAAGACCATTCTGCTTTTTCCATATATTTATATTTCGATATTGTTCAGCGATATCAAAGAAATCCTTCTCTTTTATCTCCACGAATTCACAGAACTTCTTAATATCTTCATGAGGCGTATCATCTCCTCTTTCTCGAATCATATCAATGGCTTTCTCACGGGTTATACGGTTGTTTCGAATTTCAATTGACAAATTATCGAATAACCGGGTAAATCCAAATTTGTACCACTTCAAATAATGGTGGATCGAAATAAAATCATCGTCGATATCGGCGTAATTGTAAAGCCCCGTTCTGGGACCCTCTTCTCTGACTTTAAAACCCTTTTCCAAGGCCACACGCAAACTGATTTCCGGATCCCAGGGAAAGTAATAGCCCAAAAATATAGCGGAGAGAGGACCCTGATCCAATTCTTTTGGATCAGGGCCAAAATACGGCGTCAATTCCTTTTGGGTGAGCGAATCCGAGATCCAATCTTCGGCTGTTGTTCCATGTGTCACACCGAATTTACCAAGCCATTTGCTATCGAGTTTAAATCCTGTTTGTTCTTCTTCTTTTCCGCCATATTCAAAAGCGGTATTCTCCCCCCAAACCACCAAAGGAATTTCGTATTTCAAGGCAATTTTCAGTGGAATATTAAACAGGGCCATATGCATGGGAATGGCCGTGCTCCCGTATTTCTGTAGAGCTTGAAACATAAATTTTCTCTCAACCTTGGGATTAATTTGATAATCAATATGATCAACACCTAATTGAATGAGATTCTCCAGGTTAAGATAACCCAATTTGGTTCGAGCAGGCGTTTTCCAGGTAACCGCCAATGGATTTAGCCCATATTCCAAGCACTTAACAACTTGCCAAGTGCTGTCTTTCCCGCCACTAACCGGAATCAAACAATCATATCCTTTGCTTTTTTTCTTCGCCCCCTGAACAATCTTCTGGAACGATTCCTCTCTTTTCTCCCATGGGATCTGTGGCTTTGTTTCTGAAGCCCGACAGGCGTTACAAACTCCCTTAGAATCAAATTCAATATTGGGTCTCGAGTCTGGGATGACACACCGGATGCAATACCTCATATTCGACATTCCTCAAGGAACAATTTTGATGACAAGAAATAAAATAGGAATTTGCTTTCACTATTGGGCAGATCGGGCTTCTGCATCAACTTCTCAATCGATTCACGATTAACCAAATCGAATATTGGACTTTTATCCAACAGTTGTTCCCTAATGGTGCGATCATTAACATCAAGGAAGGAATAAATTGGTGAATTAAATCCAACTTTCCTGGGACTATCCAACACCTTATCAGGAACAATCCCCCTCATGGCTTCTCTTAAGACGGCCTTTGCTCGTCCGTCCCTTATCAACAATCGACTCGGTATTTGAGAACAGAAATCAAATAAGCGACGATCAAGGAAGGGGGACCTGTTTTCAATGGAATAAAACATTGAGTTCAGATCATCTTCATGCAAAATAACCGGAATGGCCTCATGAAACAATTCATTCATCATACGGTTCCTGAGCAAATCATCTGTGTATGAAGTCTCAGAAAAAGGTTGAAACCAATCTCTTTTTAGGTATTTTGAAAAATCACGTGCGTCCAAGTAGATATGATCCCTAAATTTGGCATCCTCAATAAACAAATCCGGGTTCCTCAAAAACGGATTTCGAACGATGGGCTTAATGTTCTCCATCCAGGCTGCACGAGAAGATTGATGCAAGGCTTTGTCTTTTCTTACTTCATAAAGATAGGCCAGATGATGATCAAAATAGCCCGTAAAGAATTCATCGGCTGCCGAACCACTAATAGATATTTTGTATCCATGCTTGGCAATACTCTCGATAAGAAGCCATTGTGTGAAATAGGTTATTGTGATAACAGGCGCATCATGCTGGCGGACAAGGGTTCTCATTTTGGGGAGGAAATCTTTTGTATTAACAGGAATTGTTGTGTGGCGTATCTTTAATTCCGAGACAGAATGCTCGACCATTTCCCTCTCATCGTATCGAGGATCGGTGTTCACAATGGTAAATCCGTGAACATCATAATCAAAAACCCGCTTAGCAATACTGATGAGAGAATTGGAGTCCACCCCTCCGCTCATACAAAAAGCCAAGGGCACATCCGATCTCAATCGCAACTTTACCGAATCAATAAGTTTTTCACGGGTCCCCTCCACGGCTTGTTCAAATGTCATCCCATCCTTTGGATTGTACTGAGGAATCCAATACTTCTTGTTAATTTCTTCCCCTTTTTCATTAAAGATGGCGTATGTGGCAGGATGCAATTCCCGCAGATTCCTATAAAATTTGTGATCTTCCTTATAAAGAGATTTATATCCATTCACCAGATAACGAGAAATATGATCGAGGTTGAATTCCAAAGGTTTTCCAAGGAGACTCTGGATAAATTTTACTTCAGAACCAAAATACAGCCCTGTTTTATCCCGATAAATATAAAGTGGTTTCTCTCCAAACCTGTCTCTTGAAAAAGAAAGGGTTTCCTTTGCCTCATTATAGATGGCAAAAGCCCACATTCCCTCAAGTTTATCGAGGACTTCCCATCCATTGACATCGATGGCTCTTAAAAGAACTTCGGTGTCCGATGAGGTTGAAAAAGAATGACCTTTTGCCTCCAGCTCTTTGCGAATTTCAAGGTAATTGTACAATTCGCCATTAAAAACCATCCAATTTGGACCAATCTTGGAGGGCTGATGAGAACGGGGATCCAGATCAATAATGCTCAGGCGGGAATGAAGCAAATAGACGTTTTTTCCAGCTTTTGTTTTCCACTGACCAAAATCCGAATGATCGGGGCCTCTCCTTTTCATAAGACCGAGACATTGTTCAATTTGACTCGGAGAGAGCGATCTCGTTCCAAAATATCCAGCTATTCCACACATCTTATGCCCTCCCCCCTTTTTTAAAAGGGATAAGCTCTCCCTTCTTAATTGATTCTCTCACCTTTTGACCAATGATATCTGACACCTTCGTATAAGATGACTTCCCTTGCATTCGAATCCACATCAGGTCCTCTTTTCCAATCTTTTCGCCGGGCATCAAATCTCTTTTTGCGGCCAATCCTCTCCTAACAATATTTAATAAAGGTTTTTCACAGACTTGCACTTCTTTCATTCCTGAGCCCATCATCCGTGAAATCTTTCTAATGCTTTCTACCAGATGTTTCAATTCACCGGGATCTGCTGATAATTTGTGATCTCGAAATTCAGATTGGTTTTTATCAAGGGTGAAGTGTTTCTCAATGATACGGGCCCCCAGGGCCACCGATGCAAGAGATCCTTCAAAACCCAAAGTATGGTCGGAATATCCAATTGTACAATCAAATGCTTGAATCATATGCGAAACGGCTTTGATATTGGCCTGAAGGTCTGGAACAGGATACGAACTCACACAATGCAAAAGAGCCAACTTTCTATTTATTTCATTTTTGCTCCACACTTTCTTGATTCTGGCCATTAATTTCCGACATTCTTGTATACCAATCAGTCCCGTTGAGACGATTGTTGGCCTCTTTGTCTTAAGTACATAATCAATGAGAGGAGTAAAATTGTTATCACTTGAAGCGATTTTAAACGCCGATACGATCCCATTAAGAAAATGAGCACTCTCCATATCAAGAGGGGTGGAGATAAAATGGATTCCCTCTCCTTTTGCGATTTCGCTCAGCTTTTCAAACTCATCATATGCCAATTCAAATCGTTTTAGCTGTTGAAATCGTTTTTCATCACAAAGACCCACAAATTGTTCCGTCTTAAAAGTTTGAAATTTGACAGCATCAACACCGCACTCAGCAGCCCTTTTTACCATCTCCACGGCCTTCGAAAAGTCGCCCTCATGGTTATTTCCCACCTCAGCAACAACAAAAATGCCTTTATCGGTATCGAATTGGCCTATTTTCATGTTTTTTTCTCAATTGCCATTGAATTCGTAAATATCAGAAATGCCCGTGCAAAACATATTGGGTTCCAATTAACCGAAATCCGCATTTCTCATACAATCGAACAGAAGGAATATTAACAGCCTGTGTTCCAACTTGAAACAAAGCTTTTTTGCTCTTAAAAGACTTCATGAAACCATAAATTAAAGATAGCCCGACCCCTTTCCCCTTGGCTTTGTTCGTTGTGGCAATGAGGTCAATGATATTGACTTCCTTTCTCCCTTTGCCTTTCTTTAAGGACAACAAAAAACCAAGTATTCTCCCCTTTTTTTCTGCAACGAAGAGGGCGTTTCCCCTCTTACCCGAATAAAAATTATCAACCCATTTCATTTTGATCTTATTGGCTATTTCCTTTGAAATAAGAGGATCAGAGTGAAACCGCGAATACCGAAAAGACGTTTTTGCAATTCTCAAAACATCTGCGCGGTCTTTCTCACTGGTCTGGCGAATCACCATGCTTCCCTTAGAGGTTCCCTTCACGACTGAACCAATCCGCTGGAAAGTGAGACCAACATCAACAACATAAAATCCCATCGTGGTCAGTGTCTTCAAAAGAGAAGTCTCATTTGAATGGATTTTCACATAGAAGAAGGAGGGCCGGGACAAACGCTTTAAATGCTTTTTCTGGAGAGAAACTTTACGACTTATGGATCTGGGAAAATCAAGCCGAAACACGTTTTTCCCAATAATGTTTCCCAGCCAGGGGTCCGGATGAGATTGGGCCGATCCCTTAAGAAGTGGCAACATGGGAACGTCTCCTATCCCTCATTCCCTTATACCATTCAATATACTTTGGTATACCCTTCTCAATGGGATATTCTGGTTTATATCCCAATAACTTTTCTGCCTTCTTGACGCTCAGTGTTCCTCTAAATGGCATCAACTTATCACGAACCACGCTTTCTATTTTCAGATTGGGAAATTCTTTTTTAATCTCTCCCAGCAAATCTTTGACTGTTCGAGATTTTCCAAATGTCAAATTGAAGATATGATTTCGAGAAACCTCCTTTTCAATCACAAGAGAAATCCCCTGAACAAGGTCGTCTATATATGTAAAGTCGAGACGCTCACTCCCATCACCATCCATTCTCAAGGGTTTGTTTTCAAAGGCATTTTCAATAAATATCTGTCCAACCCGACGGCTGACACAGCGTGGCCCATAAAGAGCGGATGGCCTAATAATTGTATAAGGAAGATTGAAAACCTGGTTGTAGGCAATCACCATTTTCTCCCCGGCTTCTTTTAATGCTCCGTATATTCCGATGGGTTTAAGGATTTCTTCCTCTGTCACCTCGGGAACCTCAAAGTTTCCATACACCATACTGGAAGAAAAATAAATAAAATGCTCCACCCGATCTCGACTGCAATCCAAGGCGTTTTCCAGGGTCCGCAAACTATGATCAAAAGTACTATAAGGATCTTTGTTGGATCGTCCCGCATGGGCCACGGCAGCAAGATGAATCACGGTTTGGGGTTGTACCTCGCCCATAATACGAGATAAGGCATGATAATCCCGAACATCTTGGATATAAAGAGGAATTCCTGCTTTTCTCAGACGGTCCAGGCGTTCATTAATAAATTGCAAATACAGCTCTCCATTCTCCACACCGCCATGACCAGCCGAAAACCAAAGAAGATTATTCACCTGAAGACCGTCAACGATATGAACGTTGGCACCTTGTTCGGCCAATGTCAGCGCAAGATTATGACCAATAAATCCAGCACCCCCTATTAAGATGATGCGTCGTCCCTTAAGATCAGCCAGATGATGAGATTGAGATGATCCGTTCTTCTCCATTATAAAACCTCCTTAACAATTTGTTGAAATCTGTCCCCGATATACTCCATATCGTCCTTTTTCAAATGGGGTCCGACAGGAAGGGCGATGGATCGATCGCTTATCAAAACGGCATTGGGATATTCCTTCTCATTGTACCCATATTTATCTTTGTAATACGTAAAACGAGGAACCGGTTGTGGGTAATAGATACTGGTCCCTATTCCCGATGCTTTTAATTTGGCAACCAATTCATCTCTTTTATCACCCAATTTTCCCAGCAATACAACACTTAAGCAGTAATAACTATTGGTTGCTTTGGGATGGTTGGCATCCAAAATGGATAAATCCTCAATTCCCGATAACTTTGATTTCAAATACTCAAAATTCTCCTTTCGACGATTAAAAATGTCATACATTCGTCTCAATTGACACCGGCCAAGAGTCGCATTGATGTCACTCATCCGATAATTTAGCCCCAGCGATTTGACATCATACATTCCAGGAATGGAACGCTCTGAGAAACTCCGATCCACTCCAAAAGCACGGGCCTTGTGGACCTTCTGCGCGACAGAGGAATGGGCCGTTACAAACATTCCTCCTTCCCCGGTTGTCATCTGTTTAATGGGGTAGAAGGAAAAACAACCACTCTCACCAAACAATCCCACATGTTTTCCAGCAAATCGGGATCCAATAGCCAAAGCACAATCCTCAACCACCTTGAGTTTGTACTTACCTGCCAAATCCATCAGTTGATCCATCTGACAAGGTATTCCCAAAAAATGAACCAAGCCGATCGCCTTTGTATGAGGGCTGATACGATTCTCAATTTGATTGATATCGATATTTCCTGTTTTTAATTCACAATCTACAAATATGGGACGTGCACCCATCACTTCAACAGCATGAACGGTTGCGGTATGCGTCATGGCAGGCACAATGACTTCATCTCCCTTGCCAATACCCATCTGGAAATAGGAAAGATGCAAGGCGGCCATTCCGGAGCTGACAGAGATGGAATGCCCCTCTCCTTTCATAAATCCGGAGAATTCTTCTTCAAAGGACTTACATTGAGGCCCATGAGTCAACACATCTCCCTTTAACACCTCCATCACAGCCTGACGATCTTCCTCTGTTACCCACGGTCTTCCAAAGGGTATAACCCGATCTTTAATCATATGTAAATCACCTTTTCCTTTGCGTTTTTATGAAGGGACCGATCACTCGCAAAACAAACACTTAAATCATCAAAAAAGGTTTGGTACTGATGTTTAAATGTCCTTCTCGATCCAAGACTTGAAACAAATTCTGGTATCAAATCCCCCTTGGTTCTGGGATGAGGAGACAATTTAATAAATTTGGCGGAATCTTTGGGGTTTCGGGTCCGATAAATTCTTGGGCCCTTGTCATCATAAAGAAATGTTTGTTTTGTCCCAAAAATCCGGAGAATATGCTGATGTGGATGAACACACCCAAAATTGGCTGAAATTCGGGCTATCATACCTGTTGAAAAATTGAGATTGGAAACAACATAATCTGGATATCGAAATTTGGATCCCTTTGTTGCTATTCTGTTACCAATTGACATAAGGGAATTTGGTCGTTGACCTGTTATCCATAGCATCAAATCAATAAGATGAATCCCTCCTCCCTGAATAACAGAATAATCCTTAACATTGCCTCGCCATCCCTCGGTTATCTTGTGTATCCGCCCATAGAGGTATTCGCCATCAACAGCGTAAATATCTCCAAACTTGGCATGATCGACCTGGTCTTTTAACCACTGATATAAAGGAGCGGATCGCAGAACCAAATTTGACATAAATTTGATTCTGCCCTTCCCTTTATCCAACAATCTTTTAATATGATTCGCTTCGGTCATATTTCGACAAAAAGGTTTTTCAACAAAAACATGTTTTCCCCTTTTGAGGGATTCAATAATTTGGGAATAATGGAAATGATCATAAGAAGCAATAAAAACAGCTTCTATTTCCGGATCCGCAATCAACCGGGATGCCTGTTTTGTTAATTTGACTCCTTTGAAACGTTTTTTTACTTGAAGAAGTTTTCTATCCGAGAGATCACTGACACATGAAATTTCACAATTTATCAACCGACTTAAGGTCTCGAGGTATTTCGATCCCACTCCCAACCCAATGATTCCGACCTTAATTTTGTTCATTTACTTTTGATCCTTCTTTTTCTTTTTGATGGGACTGATATAAAGCAATTAACTCTTCCCAGGAATATTCCCAGTGTGGCTTATTCATTTTCGAAACAATGGAGGATACACAGGTAAGATCTTCCTTTGAATCAACCGACATCTGTATAGCCCCAAAATTTCCGCCTGACACAAAATTGGAAATACGGAAGGAGTCCCGGTTCTTATAAAAGTACTTTGTAACATGCTCAATGTCTTCGGGATCTGTAAAACCATTGAGATTTCGCTCAAACGTCTCGGATTTTACGACTTCCACGGATTGCCCCTTGGGAAAGGTTCTCTCCAAAACATTGGTTACAATATCAAACATTCCTTCCTTGAATAAGGTCATCCCTTTCTCAATAAGTCGATAATCCAACAAAGGACTATCCGCATTAATTCTCACAAAGGCTTCTACGGGATATTTGGTTAGAACGTCCCGGAATCGACTTGAAACATTGTCTAATTCACCAAGAAAGCATTTTGTATCCATATTTTGGCAAAAGGTCTGAATCTCTTTATCTCCTCCTTCAGTTGAGGTTGCGACAACGACCGAATCCAATCCTCTTACTTTCCTTAAACTTTCCAATAAATACTGAAGGATTGGCTTTCCCTGAATGGGATGCAAAACCTTACCTGGTAACCGAACCGAACTCATTCGGGCTTGTATAATAGCTCCCACTCTCATCTTTCCCCTCTTTCACTTCGTTCAATACGTTCTGAACATTATATACATCAGAAATCCTATATTGTCAAGGTTTTTCTAAATAGTTATCAATGAGCCATTTTGAGAAAGAGAAGGCACAAGTAAAGGCAGGAGAAATGGCATTCAAAATGTGCAAAGACCCATCCTTTTGCTCAATGACAAAATCCATTTCCAACCGTTTTTCTTTCAAATTGACCAATTGCGGACGAATTCCCACCTTTGGGCTCCGAATCAGGTCCTTACCATCTAGATCCGACACCAATTTCTGCGCATGTTTCAGGAAATAGGTTTTGAAGTATTTTCCCATTTCCTGATGCGTTAATTTCCGAAAATTTTGCTGATTGTTTATATAGAGTTGGATGAGGTGAGTGAATATCGAAAACGACTCTGAAAGCCGGATTCCCTTGATAACTCCATAATTCTCTCTACCAAAAGCGGGAGTTGCTGTTGGACCGACATAGACCCCTCCTGAGACAATCCTAGTGAAATGAACCCCAAGAAAGGGAAAGGACAAATTCGGAACAGGATATATACTTGATCGCACCATAGAAGATTTCTCTTCCCGAAGTTTGAAATACATTCCCTTAAAAGGAACCATGATATGATCCCTGGATAAACCAACTTTTTTGGCGATTACATCAGCAAAAGCTCCCGCAGCATTAATAAAGTACCCATAACCCACCTGCGCGCCATCAGAAGTAGTCAGTATTTTATTTTCCTCATCAATTCGACAGACTTTTTTATTGGTCTCTATATGAACACCGCGTGACGTCAAAATTTGATACAGGACAGACAAAACAGCCTTTCCTTCAATAACAGAGACATCGGGGCAATGAATTCCCTTTTGATAAGGACGTGCGAATGGTTCAATTTTCCTAATTTCCACTTCTGATAAAAGCTGGGCATTAACGCCATTCTTCTGTGCATTTGTCATCAATCGATCCAAAGAGGCCAGTTCATTTTCATTGGTTGGGATAATGACTTTTCCGGTTTTTTTGATGGGGATCTTATTCTCAATGGCGAATTGCTCCATGAGAAATCGGCCGGTGTGGCAGATCTTGGCTTTAAGGGAGTTGGGGGAGTAATAAATACCCGTATGGAGAACACCACTGTTTCGTCCACTAGCATGCAAACCCGGGGTATCTTCTTTCTCCAGGACCAAGATTCCATGGGACGGAAATCTTCGATTGAGCTCGTATGCAATGGATAAGCCGATGATACCAGCCCCAATGACAACGGTATCAAATTTTGGATGAGGTGAGGTTGTTTTATTAGACAAGGTAAAAAATTCGAATATACTTATTCTATTTGGTAACAAAACCAATAAATTTTGGAATCAATTCAAGAGCTTTTCGTCCACCTGAAACCATCGACTGCAATTCTTTAAGTTTTCTTTTGGCTTCTGGGCTGATGGCGACGTCTGGATTTTGATCATTTGTCAAAAGCAATCGATTCAAGGTTTCTTCTGCCCTATCCAACCGTCTTCCGATCCCTTCTTGAAACCGACGCAGGGCCACTTCTTTTATGTTTTGATTTGCTTTGTAATAATCTTTTCGGTTGCTCTTACCTGTGACTTGTTGAACAGCACCCCAATACCGAAGAATCTTCAAATTCATACTGACATTGCCTTTGCTCATATGTAAGGATGCGGACAACTGATCCAGTGATAAGGGTTCTGAGGAAAGATACAAAAGTCCATAAATTTGTCCAATGGATCTATTGAAACTAAAACTCTCAGCAAGTTCACCAGCAAAACGAGAAAATTCCTCATTTAAGATTTCTGTTTTAGACATAGGCCCCTTCCGTTCAATTTGTTCTGAACATTATATATCTTCCAAACGCATATGCGTCAAGGAAAAAAGCTGTAGGATCACAAATACCGACGGGGTGCTTTAACGATTAAGGTCGGACCAAATCAAATAACAAAATATTCGCCATATCGTACCCCAGTCATCATGCTGTCGAGCTTGATACTGGTTGTAATAAGATCGAATATTTTTTGAATCAATAACATCATGATGGTCCAATTTCTCAGAAAGGATGAATTCATCAAGGATATTTTTAAGGGGGCCTCTTTGCCACTGGTTTTGGGGAATGACAAATCCTTTCTTGATTCGATCTTGGTAGATGACCGACGGGATATGCCCAGCCAAGGCTTCCCGTAACAAATACTTTCTTGTTCCCCCTCTTATTTTGTCACTCACATCCAATTGAAAAGCCAGATCCAACATTTCCTTCCCCAAAAAGGGCAAACGACTTTCCAAAGAATAGGCCATTGAATTCCTATCTTCGTAATGGAGATATTCTGGGAGGGCTTGATGCCGAAAATCATTCAGCAACATCTGCCAGAATATATCAGATGAGATGGGCTCCTTTGACTGGGGGATAACCGTATCAGGACTTCTGAACAGTTTTTTTCGATCATAGAAGGATAACCAGCCGCTTCCTCTGTTTTTCAGGATACTGATGATTTGACGGACCATGGAAATTTTATTTCCTGTTACCCCCATCCATTCTTTAAGGGCTTTCTGGAATTGACATCGCCTCAAATACTCAAGAACAGCATATGCGTTGTAATAATTGTACCCACCAAACAATTCGTCAGCACCTTGCCCCCCCAAAATAACAGTCACCTTATTTTCAGAAACGGTCTTCATTAAATAAAAATGGGCATACACGGCAAGGCTTCTAATCGGGATCTCCTGGGCGGTAATCAATTTTGTTAGCCGATCTATAAAGCCATCGAGATTGGGCTTACTCCAACAATGGCGGTTTTCGATTTGGCGAAGGGTATGCTTGATATTCTCTTCTTCACTAAATTCTTTTTCGTCATATATAACAGAAAAGGTGCGAAGAGGTCGCTGCACTTCTGGACAGAATTTATCAGAGAGGCAAGCAATGGATGAGGAATCCAATCCCCCGCTTAATGCAACCCCCAATGGAACATCACTGCGCAAATGAATTTTTAAAGTCCGAATATAGGAATCAAATAGATTTTCTTTGGATATGGGCTTATCCCCAAAACTCCCAGGATAGGAGATGGTCCAATATTCACTCTGAGAAAATTGACCATCCCTAAGATTCAAGACAAGATTGTGGGCAGGAGGGAGTTGTTTGATTTCACAAAAGAAAGTTTCATCTGTTTCAAACGAACAGGTCTTCAAATATTTATATGCAGCACCCCGATTAACAGTAAGAGAAGATATTTGCGACTTTATAAACCTCATCTCCGAAGAGAACAAAAATTGGCTGGAATCTTTATAGTAATAAAGAGGTTTCATCCCTGATCTATCTCGGGACAAGAAGATGGAGTTGGATTTCATATCCAATATGGCAATGGCCCACATCCCATCCAATTTGTCGCCAAGACGATGCCCCCACTCTTTATACCCATTGAGAATGACCTCTGTATCAGACTGACTCTGAAAAGAATATCCCTTCCCAACCAATTCCTGTCGAATTTCAATATAGTTATAAATTTCCCCATTGAAGATGACCCAAATTCCATTTTTCTCATCGCCCATGGGTTGGTGTCCCTGTTCAGATAAATCAATAATACTCAAACGCCGATGCCCAAAAAGGGCTCGGAATCGATCTCTTCCTTCCTCAATATGGGGTAATTTTTTATAAAAAGGAATGGTATCTTGGCCCCGCATGGGAACCAATGCCCCATCGTGGGTTAACCCGAGAAGCCCCTCATCATCAGGTCCCCGGTGTCTCAATTTTAGATGCGATTGATAGAACGACCGGGGAT
Organism: bacterium F11; assembly: GCA_002176905.1. Next base: position 70,960 of record MSYE01000182.1, read on the forward strand.
CAAGAGCTTCGTTATTCTGAAACTGAATATGACCACAAATTCCGCACATAATTTACGAACTCAACTCCATTTCAATTTGTTTTTTATCTTCAACAAAATCATCTTTTTTGGTGTTCTGGTTGAAGGAATAATGAGAAAAGTAAAAACGTAAATCGACATCATTCCCACCTTCAACAGAATTCCCGATCCAAATCCAATAGAGAATTTGTACTCAATTGTTTGTTGAATGGCCAAAAGAACAAGACCAACAAAAACCGCAGGGGCTACAACACCGAATTGAATATCGATCTTGTCAATTTTCTGAGCCCAATAAGTTATCCAGCACGTGTAGCTGAACATACTAAACAAAGATGACCAAGCAGCCGCCCATTGACCAAATATGGGGATCAAGGAAAAATTAAGAATCAGATTAACAATCGCGGCCACAATCGCTGCCGAAGATATAACCCATGTTTTTTCATGGTAAGCCAACACAACAGTAAAAACGCGATACAGACCTGAAACAACATACATAAAAGCCAAGATGGCCACCAAACGGTAGGCCGAGTGATAGGATGGTGCCGTCAAAATATAGAGAACTTCTTTCGAGAAAAAGGTAAGCCCCAAATAAGCAAAAAACATGACCCAGACATAAAACGATATAAATTCCGACATCTGGACTTTTGCCTTTTTGGGATCTTCCGTAAAAGCTGACATCCCAATGGGACCCTGAACCTGGGTCATGGCATCATTAATCAAATAGAGCATCAAGGCAATTTGAGCTGACAAGGAATACAAACCAACCTGCTCCATTTCCCCGTAAAAAGCCAGTATCAATCGGTCTGATAAATTTGAAATCCATCCTGCTGCAATATTGGGAATCAATGGGATAGAGAACTTTAAAGATCGCACCAAAACAGAAAATTTGAAAACAAATTTAAGGAAGGCATTCTGAGAGGCGATGCGCATAAAATAAATTATTGAGGCAATCGAAGCCAAAAGAAGCCCAAAAAGATTGGCCTTAATTCCCATTTTCTGAAAGATAAGAAGATAAAGGGTTAAACCAATATTGAGAAGTAGAGCCACAATTTCGATCAGAATGACTTTCTTTGCCTTTAATTCGGCCTTGAGTTGAATTGTCCCCATGAGAACCAATTGATTTAACAAAGCAACGGTTGAAATGATGGGAATAAAAGGCAAGAAAGGAATTTTAAGAAGAGGCTGAACCGTAAAAGGAGAAATGATCCAAAGACCCAGTGTCATCAAAATCCCCCACCCCAACACAAACCAGAAATGGGTACTGTAGAGCTCAGTGACCTTTTCCCGAGAAATCACCCGGTCCATATAATAGTACCGAGCAAAACTGGAATCCAGATAAAAAGAGATAACAATAGGAAGAAAACGAAGGATGGAATAAAGACTTTGCAAGACACCATATTCGGTTGGATCGATGTATCGGGTATATACTGGAAGGAGAAGAATTTGTGATACTTTTGTCAGGACACTAGAGACCAGATACCAAGATCCATGAACAAGGATTTTTTTAAATTGGTTCCCCTTATGAATCTCGTTTCCCGGTTGATTTTCCAATTAAAACTCTCTAGGGACCAATCGAGAGGATCATTTGATCGCCCGCGCCCGCACGCCTGTTGTTCCCCACGTTTTTACTGACTCAAACCCTGCATAATGGCTCCATTCTTCGACCATTTTATGGGTACCGGAATTTGTGTACCAAGGGGTGATACAATCAAAGGTATTGAGGGCAACGTATTTCAAAAACAATTTCTTATCTTTTGTTTTATTCCAGACGGCGCCATACACCCAACTGTCCAATTTTCCCTCGAGGGTTTGGAAATATAGGTTTCGCGCATCAAAGGGCTCTAACAATTTATTTACTATTCGCGCAAAGATAGGCAAACGAATCTTAAGAAAGAATTTCTGAAGATGATACTTCAACGGAACAAAGATGGGTACAAGATGCAAAATGAGACTCCAGGACAAATTCAAATTCAATCGTTTTGTAATGGGATAATACCACTTCTCAAAAGGTTCACTGTAGCAAGTGAAAGCCAACTCGCCCTGTGGCTTTAACAATTGGCGAAGTCTCTTTAATGTATCCTTTGGGGAAGGGGTGTGCTGAAGAACCTGAATGAGCAGAATTCGATCAAACATATCTTCCTTCAAAAAGGGTTGATTGATATCAGCCTGGACAACATTTAAGTTTGGAGCAATCAAAAGGTCCTCTGGCATGGAATCCACAGCATAGGACATATCGATTGATACAACCTCAGCACCCGATTTAATAAGGGCCTCGGTTAAGGCTCCCGGACCCGACCCCACCTCAAGAACCCATTCTCCATTCCCTTGTTTGGGCCATTCGAAACCAAAGGGACTATAGCCATCCTTTATTCCTTTTCCATTTTCCGTAAATTGCCCATAGACAATATTGTAATGGAAAGGGACCCCAGTTTCGCTGTCGCGCAACAGATGACCTGTTTCACACCACAACTTTCCATACGACTCAGAGTAGTTACCGTCCTCAATAATGCGGGGAATATAATTTCGAATGGGAAAGGTAGCCTGACATGATTGACATCCCAGTTTTCCAGAATGAATTTCTCCATTTTTCTTTTGAGATTCAAGAACTTGAAAATGTCCGGAGCATTTGGGACAACGGAGAATGGTCAATATGTTTTCTTTCATATATAAATCCTTATTATTCTTTGATTTATTTGATGTTTATTAAAAATATCAAAAAAGACCCATTAAAAAAAGCTCCATCATGAGAATAAGGGTTAATTTTTATGATGATGCCACAAGATGAGGTGAAAATCCCGCCAAAATGTTACAAATATAATCATGAGCTTCTGGACTCAGGGTTGGATAAACAGGAACAGCCAAAATCCGATCTGATGCCCTTTCCGAAATCGGAAACTGGCCTTTGGTTAAGCCCAAATGACTGTAAGCGGGTTGCAAATGGAGTGGTAGAGGATAATAAACACCACAACCAATCTCTTTATCTCGCAGAATTTGAATCAATTTATCTCGAAATGATGTTTCAATACAATAAAGATGAAAAACATGCTTGGAATAGGGTTCAACTTGCGGCAATGAGATAAAAGTGTTCCTCATTGTCTTCTTTCCATAGTTCATTGCCAAGGCCCTTCGTTTCATATTGAGATTATCCAACTCGCGCAATTTTATCCTCAAGATCCCCGCTTGAATGGAGTCCAATCTGCTGTTCACCCCTTCTCTTTCATGAAAATATTGGGAAGACCGACCATGATTGGATAGCTGATCAACTTTTTCAATCAATGCTTTAGATTTTGAAACAACGGCTCCCCCATCTCCAAAGGCCCCCAAGTTTTTCGTGGGATAAAAACTAAAGCAGGCAATATCACCAAGGATCCCCGTGCGCCTCCCCTTGTATTCGGCGCCATGTGCTTGAGCAGCATCTTCGATCACTTTAAGTTTGTATTTTTGGGCAATCTCCATAATGGGATCCATGTCACATGGTTGACCAAAGAGATGAACAGCAATTATGGCCTTTGACTTTTTTGTTATAGCTTTTTCTAAAAGATGAATATCAAGATTGTAATTTTTGGAATCAATATCAACAAATTTGATCTTAGCGCCAACCGCCGAGATGGCTTCGGTTGTAGCGATAAAGGTAAAGGGAACGGTAATCACCTCATCTCCAGGCCCAATATCCAGTGCTCGAAGCGCAAGAATAAGGGCATCTGTACCATTGCCCACCGGGGCACAAAAGCCACCCCCACAATAGGCCCCAAATTCTTCAGCAAAAAGGCGAACTTCCTCCCCCCCAACAAAAGCTGAGGCATCAACAAGAGATTCAATTTTGTTCTTTATTTCTTGTTGTACGGAGGGATTGGGATTGGAAACATCTATTAATGGAACCTTCATAAATATCAATTGGCCTTGGGCTTGAACGGGAAAATACGACATCTCACCATCATAAGGATACCTTTGATAGCATCTGTCGGCCGAATCTTCTTTCCGGATTCAAAAGAGCGAGGTTTATATTGAATGGGAATTTCCTTTAATGTCCATTTGGCCAGCAAACACTTCATGCTGATTTCGGCTTCAATTTCAAATCCTCGAGACTTTAGCCTAAGCCTTTTCCAATTTTCAACCGACATGCCTTTGTAGCACGTATAAGAATCCGTTAAACGTCCCCCACCAATAATATTGATGAGGAACGTAAGCAACTTGTTACCAAGGAGATACGTAAAATATAGATTGGGATTGGACTCAAGAAACCGCGATCCAAAAACAACATCGGCCTCCTTCTTCTCCAACATATCCATAATGGGGCCCAAATCATCCGGATCGTATTCCAGATCCGCATCTTGAATAATGGCATAATCAGTAGAAGCCACCTTGATGGCGGACCGAATGGCAGCGCCCTTACCAAAATTGGTATGGTGATTGACGATAACACACTTGGCCCCCTCTGATTCCAACTCTTTTTTCAGAATATCCATCGATTTATCCGATGACCCATCATTAACAAAGATAATCTGGGTCACACGGGGTAACGTCTTCAACTTCTCAATTACACTTTTGAGAGTGCTTTCTTCATTATAGATGGGGATGATGAGGGAAAAGGTGGCTTTCATGTCACTGTATTTTTGATTTCAATATTTTGTATTTACATATTCTCATTTTGTGGAGGATAAATCGAAAAAGGGTCCACATCGTGGCAATGCCATAGATGAGACTTCGATGAAAATTGATTGAGGAAGCCTCCTTAAAATATCTTGTTGGGACAGGAATTTCACCTATTCTAAATTTGTGATAAACAGCCTGAGCGATAAGCTGCTGATCAAAAACAAAGTCATTTGAGTTCTTTTCAAAGTCAATGGTATCCAAAACCTGGCGGGAATACGCCCGATAACCGGTATGCATTTCCGATACCACAATACCAAACACCGTACCTTCTACCAAGGTTAAAAAACGGTTCATAAAGTATTTATACGCCGGCATTCCGCCTTTCAACGCTTCAGCCCGAGTTCGGATTCTGGCCCCCATCATGACATCGCACACACCATCACGAATGAGACCCGTCATATAAGGAACCAAACGGGCATCATATTGGTTATCAGGATGCAACATCACAACAATATCAGCCCCCTTCTCAAGGGCATTTTTGTAACACGTTTTCTGATTGGCTCCATATCCCATGTTTTTATCATGACGGTAACATGACAAACCCAATTCCTGTGCCAATGAAAAGGTCTTATCTGATGAAGCATCATCAACCAAGATAATCTCATGATAGGCATCCCGTGGGATATCATTAAGCGTTTTCCTGAGTGTCTTCTCAGCATTAAAAGCCGGCATAACAATAACAATTTTCAAATCAGGACTCATTTATTGGTTTTGTCCTTCATTTCGAGTTGATGGAATGAGTCGCCACTTGGCTATTTTCATAAAGAGGAAAAGGTGGTTCTTAATTTCCCGAAGAATGTGAATTTTTGAAACACCCCATGTCCGCCGAGTCAGTGTTGCTGGAATCTCTTTAATGGTCAATCCCCTTTGAATCAATTTAAAAAGAATCTCCGCGTTAATATCAAATGAAGTGGAATTTAACTTAAGTTGACGAAGATATTTTGCCCGGTAGAGACGAAACAAAGAACTTGTTGATGTCAAATGCTGCCCCAGCAGGTGTCCATAAACATGATTAACGATTCGACTCAGTAGTTTTCGAGGAAAAGAAACCGATTCAAAGGCTCCCAAGGTGGGGGATCCGGTCACACAAGCTGTATCATCGTCAAAAACCTTAAAAAGATTGGGGATTTCTCTGGGATGAAATGTCAAATCGGAATCCAACGTTAAAATAACATCCCCCTTACACAAACAAAATCCAGACTGGAGGGCCGATCCCAGCCCAAAATTCCTTGCATGTTTGATCACTTTTATGGCTGGCGACTGTTTTTGAATCTGATCCAGAGCCCTCGCGGTACCATCGACTGAACCATCATCAACAAATACAAATTCAGTTGCGGGGACCATCTCAAGAAGCGGCTTAACCAGTTCGGAATAGCAATGAGAAATATTTCCTTCCTCATTGAAACAAGGAATGACAACAGAGAGGCGAAGGGATGTTTTAATTTCTCCCATCTCTCGATTTGAAGGAACGACCGATGGCATAATAACGAAAACCCAGTTGATCCATTTTTTCCGGATCAAAAATATTGCGTCCATCGATAACAACCGGCATTTTCATCTTATTTCTGGCTTTTTTCAAATCCAGTTTCTTGACCTCTTCCCATTCGGTCACAACCACCATGGCATCAACCCCATCAATCGTGTCAGCCACACTTGAACAATAATGGATTTTCGGATAAATGGCTTTCATCTTCTCCGATGCAACAGGATCATAAGCATTGATATTAGCCCCATTCTTGAGCAATTGGCCAATAATATCGACAGCCGGGGCATTTCGCAGATCATCCGTATTGGGTTTAAAGGCCAATCCCAAAATGGCTATTTTTTTGTCCTTAACGGTCCACAACTCTTCTTCAAGCTTTTTATAAACCAGATCGCGCTGCTCTTGATTCACACGCTGAGTGACCTTTAAGAGATCGAAATGATAGCCATTCTTTTCTGCAATCTTCATAAAGGCCGACACATCCTTCGGAAAACATGACCCTCCATAGCCAATCCCCGCTTTTAAAAAAGAAAGGCCAATTCGCGGATCCAATCCCATTCCCAAGGCGACTTTTTCGACATCACCACCGACTTTTTCACATATCCTGGCAATGGCATTTATGTAGGATATTTTTAATGCCAAAAAGGAGTTGGAAGCGTGCTTAATCAATTCCGCACTGTTGATATCGGTAACCACAATTGGGACTTTTATTTTCGAGTAAAGGGATCGAAGGATCTTTTCTGCTTTAGGCGATGACACCCCAAAAACAAGTCGGTCCGGATTCATGAAATCATGAACCGCCGAGCCTTCTTTAAGAAATTCAGGATTGGAAGCCACTTCCATTTTGCTGCGATTGACTTTAAGGAGAGCGAGGGTTTTTTTGATCCGATCGCCTGTCTGAACAGGAACTGTTGATTTCTCCACCAACAACTTATACCGATTTGTATGATGAGCCGCTTCTATGGTACAGGCTTCGACAAAGCTAAGATCTGCCCCCCCATCTTTAAGCGGAGGTGTATTAACAGCAATAAACACGATATCGCTGGCACGAACACCCTCACCAAGTTGGTTGGTAAAAAACAACCTTTTCTTTTTGCGGTTCCGTTGAACAAGAGATTTCAGCCCAGGCTCATAAATCGGAATTTCACCTGAATTGAGAGCGTCAATCTTGGATTTAACACTGTCAATACATATAACACGATGACCAATTTCAGAGAGGCATGAACCGGTCACCAGTCCAACATATCCGCTTCCTATTACACAAACTTTTTTCATGGCGGGTAGAGTTTACAAAATCTTCATAAGAGAATCATTGACCCTGATCTTTCGTTTCGTCGATATCAGAGTCTTCATTCGAGAATTTGGCCTCATCCGAATTAAAAGGATCACTGTTTTCGTCAATAACATCTCGATAGGTATAAAAAGGATTGTCCTTGTCTTCCCTATACAGCTTGGGTTGGGTTTTCAAATCTGTCTTTAGATCAATGTGAAAAGAGGCCTCCCGGATACCCGTACGATCACTAAATGTTGCCCGCAAAACCCAACAGTGGAGGTCGCGTACCAAGTGAATGGTCTTCTCAATGGGAAGGGCTTTCTTATAATTAATTTTATTGGGACCAACAGCTCGATAACTGAGGAAAATATCCAGATGCCACTTCGAGGTAAGAAAGAACTTCAATTTGTTTGTTAAATGAAGAAGGGAATCCGCCCCCGATGCTCCCTTTGTATAACTAAATCCTTGAGAAAAGAACGTTGTCGAAGCATATTCGCCAAATTGAATTTCTCCCGAGGTATTGGCAGGCGTTCGGACCGGTTTATTATTATCCGAATCAAACAAAGAATAGGTCTCTCTAAAAAAGACATTGATCCTTGGTTTAACTTGCCATTGGATGTCAAATGAGGGAGATAGAATGCGCTCACTCGTGTGACTATATTTTGTGGGTAAATTACGCGGCGCGGACCTCAAATCGTAACCCGATCGCATGGAAAGACGACTGCTTCTTCCAATCCGTGAAACAAAAGATAAGTTTACGGCATTGGTTTCAACACCGTGATCATCAGCCTTGAGATCATCATTGAATCGATTTTGTTCCATTCGGGCAACATAATTTTGACCAACTGTTACATCCAAAATACGACCAAAACGGCGCCGGATATCATACCCCGCATTGTACCTGCCATTATAGATGTCCCCCTCGCTGGTCGGTTTGGCTGTATCGTGATCTTGCCAAGCTTGGGAATATCCGGCCCGGGGTGTCACAGTCATTTTTTTCCTAATTCGGAAATCCTTCTTTATCTGAACTCCCAAATCCGCCGACCTCTGATACCGAAGCGCTTGCTTCGGATCAGACCGAGTTAAGGTCTCATTGGTCCAGTTCCCAGAAAAGCTTGTATAAAATGGAAAAAATTTCCACTTTAGGGGAATCGTGTTAAATGTAACACGGGGAAGGGTTAATTTGCTGATGAAATTTCCGGAAGAAACCGTGGAATCAAACCGATCCCGTCGATCTGCTTGAACCTGAAGAGTTGCTCTCGGAAATTGGTAACGAAATCCTCCTTCTGAAAAAATACCTCTTTCTGAATTCTCAACTCGAATCCGATTGCCTGCGCTAGAAAATTCATTACCAAAGGATTGGTCACTTTTGACATCGAGACGCGCATTCATGGATAAACGAGAGGTTATTTTTTGGAAATGATCCCACAAAATCGTGAAACGACGACTATCGGGGACAGGATCGGGATTGGTATCTCGGACCAAATAGGAGTCAATATTTCCTCGAATACGGGGATTAAAATAGCGGTGTTCGAGCCCAACGCCATTTCCGGTATACTGCAAATAATCCCATTTGACTTTTGTAAAAGAGTTCTCGGTAAATGGGTAGCCCCAAATCGTTCGATTGGTTATTCCGTCTCGACTTGACTGACCAGGTTCAAGTCGAAATATGTATTTTCTGGGAACAAGGGATCGGGTATAAACCGGAGACCAAAAGCTGGGAAGATCCCCTAGCAACAAACGGGCGTTCTTAAGAGTGGCGCGCTTGTTCCGAACCACTTTGGATCTGGTCGATTTTATGCGGTAGTGAGGAGGATCGTGGTCGCAACTTGTTATTCCTCCGGATTCCAAATGATAAATATCTCTTCCTTCCATAACAATGGTGTGACCGAAAAAGTGCCAAGGGGGATAGAATCCCTCTCCTCCATAGAACACCCCTGTTGAAGATCGCCAATAATATATGGCCTTATCACCGGTAATGGTTGTAGTGCCCTGGATGATTTTCACATTTCCAAAGGCTTCCCCTTTTTTATCCTTTGTGTCAATCTGAATTTCATCGGCTTTTAGAGTAGCTGTTGAGGAATGAATAACAGCATCCCCTGTGATAATGGCCATGCCGCTCTCATGATCGTAATTGATGCGACGCCCTGTGGCTGTGGACACATTCACTTGACCAAAAAGTGGAGATATCAAAAGGAAGGTCAGGCAAGAGAGGAAAAAATGTTTCACAAAAGGGAGGCTCCAATCACACCCATATGAGCCGCGTTCTTTGCAATTCGAATCTTAACGGCATGAATGGGGACAGGAAAAGATCTCTTCTTAAGAGTGCCCCAAAGCGGTTTTAAGATAAGGGATCCCGCTTGGGCCACCCCACCAGCAATAAAAATCATCTGAGGATTAAAAACATAAATTAAGTTGCCAAGCGCCAACCCCAAATGATGCCCAATGCCATTCCAAACACCGAGGGCATACCGATCTCCCTGTTTGGCAGCTTGTGAAATAGCATACGGCGAAATTTGATCAGGATCCCTATCAAAAAGGGTGCGCAACCGACTTTTTTGACCTTTTTCAAGATCTTTCCTAACCGCTTTCGTGACATGAAATCCCCCGGAATACGTTTCAAGACACCCCGCATCACCACAATTGCATTTGCGACCATCTTCTTTCATAATGAGATGGCCGATTTCGCCCGCTGTCCCCGTGGCTCCCCTATAAAGTTTCCCATCAAGGATTATTCCCCCACCAACACCTGTTCCCAAAGTGACCACAATAACGTGTTTGGTTTTTGGTGGGGCTTGTGTCTTGTAAATCCCCCACGCCGTCACATTGGCGTCGTTATCGACAACCACTTGTCGATGAAATGCCTTTATCATTAACTTCTTTAACGGAACCCGTTTCCAATGGAGATTGGGAGAAAACCGAATTATCCCATTGTCAAAATCAATATCTCCCGCCACACCCACACCCACGTTTTTGACGGAATAGCCTTTCATCAGAAGCTTCCCCACCCGAGCCAACTGTTGAACGAGCTTGGATGGGCTTGGATTATCGGATGTCTGAACCGATCCTTCTCGCATGATTTGGTTCTTGCTGTTAACAACGGCCATTTTCGCCGATGTTCCTCCAAGGTCAATTCCCAGACGGTAGGTCATTTTTGTCGTTGCTCCTTATTATTTGTTGCCCAATGATAATTCAATTTGAACGCCCTGGCCACGATCGAGGAGGAGAATTCGTCTTCTTATTTCGCCCACAAGATACAAAGATCCCGTTACAACAACAGGATAAGGTCGCCGCTCGTTTGTTAACCACTTCCATCCCTCCCCAATGGAGCTGAGAGCCTGACATTTGGATCTCCAGTTTTTCTCTGTCGAAACCGTTATCGGAGATGCCCCTCTTTCACCCGGCAAAGGAACAATACAACACCGATTGACATGGGGAGCCAATTTTTTGATCATTCCATTGATGTCTTTGTCCTTTAGGACTCCAAAAAGCAGATCGAACCGTTTTATCTTATCTCTCTTTAAGGTTTCAACAAGAGATTGAATGGCGGATGGATTATGCGCCCCATCAAGAACGCAGGGATTGCCCCCCACTGTCTTTTTTAATCTAAACCGTTCATACCGACCTGGCCACAAGGCTTCCTTCACCCCTTTCCGAATCTGATGCAAAGATAATGGCCATCCCAATTCAGACAAAATCTTCAACCCTTCAAAGGCAATCACCGCATTGCTCTCTTGATGCCCCCCCTTTAATTTTAAAGACCCAAGTAAGGAAATGACTTTCCCTTTCCGCTTTGGATCCACCACAACAAGGGATGCCTTCTTTTTCTGAGCCGTATCTTTTATAACACGAAGGGCACTACCGGTGGCTCCGGTTACAACCGGAACACCTGTTTTTATTATACCGGCCTTCTCAATTGCAATTCTTTCTCTGGTTCTCCCCAACCAACCGGTGTGATCCAATTCCACGTTGGTAACCAAACTTACCAACACACGAGACAGGACATTTGTGGCATCGAGCCGCCCCCCGAGACCTGTCTCAATAATGGCCAAATCAATTTTCTTACGAGAAAACCAAACAAAGGCCAAAACGGTCAGGAATTCGAAATACGTCAAAGGAATATTTTTCAAATCCTTTGACGTCAAAATTCTTCTTAAGTACTGAATCAGGGAATGTAATTCCCTTGGTGAGATGGGAATTCTGTTGATTTGGAAACGTTCATAAATATTCCCAAGATGAGGTGAGGTATAGAGCCCTATTTTCCGACGGCCCGCTGACAGGGCATTCTCCATCATTGCGGCAACCGATCCCTTACCATTTGTTCCGGCAATATGGAGAGAGACAAAGTCATCCTGCGGATTCCCAAGGTGGGAGAGAACCAATCGGATTCGATCCAAACCGAGACGAATCCTTGATTCTTGAAGAGACTCTACGTATTGAAGAGGGGTTAAAGAAACTTTTGGTCCGAGCACTTATTTTTTCTTAAACGTTTTTTCCAAAAATCGAAGCGTTCGTCGCAATTCTTTTTTCAAATCAGCCCGCTGTATGATACGGTCCACCATTCCGTGTTTCTGAAGAAACTCCGATCGTTGAAAACCTTCAGGAAGCGTTTGACGAATGGTCTGCTCAATAACCCGAGGGCCTGCAAATCCCACCAGCGCACCGGGCTCCGCGAAATTCACATCTCCCAACATCGCATAGCTGGCCGTAACACCACCCGTTGTTGGATCAGAAAGAACAGATATAAATGGAACCTTGCTTTGTTTGAGATGGGCCAGGGCCGCACTCACCTTGGCCATCTGCATAAGGGAAAATATTCCCTCATGCATACGAGCTCCTCCAGAAGTAGAGACGATAATGAGAGGCCATCGTTCTTCGAGGGCCCTCTCCGCAGCCCGAGTCAATTTCTCTCCAACAACGCTTCCCATGCTGCCGCCAAGAAATCGAAAATCCATAACACCCATAACCACATCAAGGCCATCCAATTTGCCAGTTCCAGTCCAAACGGCCTCTTTGGAATTGGATCTCTCTCGGCTCCGAGAAACTTTCTCCTTATATTCCTTCCCATCAATAAACTCAAGAGGATCTGATGGTTCCATGGATTCATCCATTTCCTCAACTGTTCCCGAATCCAATAGCATCTCAATCCGTTCCTCGGCACTCAATGGAAAACAAAATCCACATTTTGAGCAAACCTTATGATTGGCGTCGAGTTCCTTTTTATAAATAATCTGATCGCATTTGGGACACTTGCTCCACAATCCCTCTGGAATCTCCTTCCTTGGGGTTTTTCCCTCAATGGCCATAAAAACACTCCTTTGATAATTGTTGGACAAACTGATTTACTTTCTTTTTTCGCAGTTGTCCTTTGTATCTTCGTATCACATCAATCAATGCTGATCCAACAATAAACCCATCAACACTTTTCTTAAGCTCAGCTATCTGACCTGGTTTCGAAATCCCGAAACCCACACAAACAGGTTTCCCTGATGATGTTTTTAGTTTGTGTAACCATTTTTTTGTTTCAGCTGAATATTTTTTTCGTGCCCCAGTTACACCCGTAACCGAAACCGCATAAATAAATCCCCCCCCCTGTTTTGAAATGCTTTTCTGTCTTTTCGGAGGTGTTGTTGGTGCCAAAAGGAAAATAAGATAAAGACCTCGGCGCCCCAGGGATTCTTCCAATTCATTTGCTTCTTCTGGTATCAGATCTGGAATGATCAGACCAGAAAAACCCGCGTCCTTGGCATCCTTTGCAAATCGGTCCACACCATAACGCAAAACAGGATTCAAATAGGTCATCATGACGAAGGGAAGATCCACTTTGAGGCGTAAACTCCGAGCCCATGAGAGAATTTCCTTTAAATTTGTCCCTTTTTTCAATGCTTCATGTGAAGAAAATTGGATGGTGGGTCCATCGGCAATGGGATCAGAAAAGGGGACACCGATTTCCAACAAATCAGCACCCGATTTTTCCAAATCCACAACCAAATCTGATTGTTCACTAAGCTGGGGATACCCTGCCGTGATATAAAGAATAAGAGCCTTCTTCTTTTTTTGTTTACATTTTTGAAAGGTGACATCAATATGATTTCTCATCGTGATGACCTTTTTTTACTCAATAATTTTTCAACTTCATCAACATCCTTATCCCCTCGTCCTGATAATCCCACCACAACAATGTCGCTTCTCTTAAATCGACTTTTATTGCGTATCAGATAACCAAGAGCGTGAGATGTCTCCAAAGCGGGGATAATTCCTTCTGTTTCTGCAAGAGACTGAAACCCCAATAAGGCATCCTGGTCTGTGGCCGAGACAAACTTCGCTCGACCCGTTAAATTAAGGTAGGCATGCTCAGGTCCCACCGCAGGATAATCAAGCCCTGCTGAAATAGAATGCGTTGATTGTATCTGACCATGCTGGTCTTGCATGACATAGGTTTTTGATCCATGAAGAACACCCACAGTACCGGCTGAGATGGGGGCAGCGTGTTGTCCTGTTCTCAATCCCTTTCCACCCGCTTCTACTCCTATCATTCGAACGCGTGGCTCGGAATAAAAAGGAGCAAAAAGCCCAATAGCATTGGATCCCCCTCCCACACAAGCCAACAGAAAAGAAGGGGTACGACCACAGGCCTTTTTAATTTGGACTTTGACTTCTTCTCCAATCACAGATTGGAAATATCGAACCATTTTGGGATAGGGGTGAGGGCCAATGACAGACCCCAAACAATAAAAAGTATCCCGAACATTTGTTACCCAATCTCGCATGGCTTCATTTACGGCATCTTTTAATGTTTTGGAACCGGAGGCAACGCCTCTCACATCCGCTTTTAAAAGTCTCATGCGAAAAACATTAAGGGATTGACGTCGCATGTCTTCCTCACCCATATACACAACACAGGTAAGCCCCAAAAGAGCGGCGGTCGATGCTGTTGCGACACCATGCTGACCAGCTCCCGTTTCACAAATAATCCTCGTCTTTCCCAAATATTTGGCCAAAAGACATTGACCCAAGGTGTTGTTGATCTTATGGGCCCCAGTGTGGGTTAAATCTTCTCTTTTTAAGAAAATGCGTGGCCCCTTCATCATTTTTGAGAGCCGTTTGGCCTCAAAAAGGACTGTTGGGCGACCCGCATATTGTGCAAGGAGATCCGATAATTCCTGTTTAAACTTTTTTTGACGAATGGCTGTTTCAAAACCTTTTTCCAATTCCTCTAAAGGAGTCCATAAGGTTTCTGGAACATATCGTCCTCCAAAAGGACCAAAATATCCTCGTTTATCAGGTAACTTTTGAAATTTATTTTTCTTTTTTGTCATTTTAACCTTTTGCACACGTTATAAAGTCACGCATTTTATCCCCATCTTTCTTTCGATGTGACTTTTCCACACCGGAGGCAACATCCACCCCAAAGGGTTGAACCTTTTTTATGGCCAACTTGACATTTTCAGAGGTCAATCCACCTGCCAAAAACAATTGCTTACCGAGCCCTTTGACCTCTAGTGCCTTATCCCAATCAAAACGTTCGCCTGTTCCGCCATGCAAATCAGGGCTTTTGGAATCAAGAAGGACAAAATCAACAACGTCTTTATATGGCTCAACGGCCGGCAGAACACTTTCGCTTCCCGTTCGAAAGGCTTTCATTATGAAGGGAGAATGTCCAGCGGCCTCCAAATCTGATTTCAAACGGGCTACAAAATCAACAGACTCATCTCCATGCAACTGGATTCCTTTCAACTTCAATTTGGTTACGGCTTTAACAATCTCCTCCACTTCCGCATCCACAAACACCCCTACAATGGAAGCAAATGTTGGCAACTGAGGTACCCATTTCGAGGCCGTGGGGACAGTAACATGCCGGGGACTGTTGGAATAAAAATTGAGTCCCAAATAATCAGCCCCATAATTGATGGCCCAAACAGCATCTTCTTTGTTTGTTATTCCACAAATTTTAACTTTCATCTTTTATTCCCGCCTCTACCATTATTTTAACGGCTTGTTCCAAATTTTCCTGTTTCAACAATGATTCCCCGACCAAAATCGCATTCACATGCAACGGTTTCAACAGGTCAATATCCTTTGGGGTTTTAATCCCACTCTCTGCCACCACACAAAACTCTTTCGGAATCAATCTTGATAGAGATAAAACATTATTTGGATTCATCTCCAACGTCCGAAGATTTCTCGTATTAATTCCTATGAACGGGGATCCCGAGGTCAATGCCCCTGGCAAAACATCGGTCGTAAAGACCTCAACCAACGTGTCAATTTTGTATTGCTGGGCGCATTCCACCAATTCCTTCAATTGAGAGAGACTTAACATATCTGCAATCAGGAGAACAGCATCGGCCCCATAGGCTTTGGACTCGACAATCTGATAGGGATCAAAAATAAAATCCTTTCTTAAGATGGGTAGTTTGGTTACCGCCCGAACTTTTCGGATGTCCAATATATCCCCACCAAAATGATGAGCCTCCGTTAACACTGATAAAGCAGCAGCCCCACCTCTTTCATAAGCCAAAGCGATATCCTCCACTACATAAGAACTCCTGATCATTCCAGCAGAGGGACTTTGCCTCTTCATTTCCGCAATAACAGAAATGGAAGAGGGGTTGGCAAGGCTTTTTCGGATACTATTTAAAGGAACATGCGAGGCTTCTTTCTCAAGATCACCCAAAGGGATCCGGGATTTGGTCTCGATTAAGGCCTTCTTGCGAAACGATAAAATACTTTCAAGCACATCTGCCATGTCATTCTCAACTCATCATATGTGAAAGTTCAGCCATTTTCTTATATCGGCGCATGGCTTCCTTCGAAGCAAGTGATTCTTCTGCTCGTTTAACGGCCTCTTTAAGTGTAATGGAACGGTTTCGATATGATCCCTCAGCCATCTTTATCAGTGCCGCGGCATTGGCCACGATAACATGCTTTGCTGGATGATCTTTTCCATCCAGAATGTTCAATATCATTTCTGAATTCTCGCGCGCATCAGATCCTTTCAATTTCGATGACGAAACTTTTGGCAATCCAAAATCTTTTGGTTTCAGCTGATAGGAGGTAACCTTTTTGTTCTTAAGTTCACTTACCCATGTCGGACCATCAAGCGTGATCTCATCCCATCCATTGGAGTGAACCACCATACCAGCTTTCTGGTCCATCTTGCTTAATACATTAGCGATAACCTTGGTCAACCCCTTCTCAAAAACGCCAATCAATTGAACCTTGGCTTTGGCGGGGTTGCTAAGGGGACCCAAAATATTAAAAACCGTTCGAATTCCAAGTTCTTTTCTTGTCGGCATTGCATGCTTCATCGCCGGATGAAAATTTGGGGCAAACATAAATCCGATCCCAGCCTCATTGATACAACTTTCTACCGCCGAGATAACACAATCAACTTTCACACCCATGGCTTCCAAAACATCGGCGCTTCCGCATCGAGAAGAAATGGATCGATTTCCGTGTTTGGCGACGGCAAATCCCGCCCCTGCCACAACAAATGCAGCCGCTGTTGAAATATTCAGGCTTTGTTTTCCATCGCCTCCGGTTCCACAATTGTCCACCAATTCATCGGTTTTAACCACGGGCGAATTGGCGGCGTCTCGCATCGCCAAGGCGCAACCAGCAATCTCATCCACTGTTTCGCCTTTCGTTCGAAGGGCAACAAGAAAACCGGCGATCTGGGAAGGGGTTACCTTTCCTGACATGATATTGGTCATCACTTCTTGGGTTTCAGATTTTGTTAAGTTTTTTTCTTCAATGAGCTTTGCAATGATGTTCCTAATCATCCTTCAATTCCACCCTTTTTGATTTTTTTACTTCCGTATCCTCATCTTTAGAAAATTTTTCAATAATTTCTTTCCAACTTCTGTCAAAATAGATTCCGGGTGAAACTGAACTCCTTCCACACACCGTAGGCGACGATGACGGACACCCATAATTTCTCCCCGGGAAGTTTTGGCTGATATTTCAAACTCGTTTCGAATTGAACTTGGCTCAGCCAAGAGTGAATGATACCTGGTCGCAGAAAACCGTTGTGGCATCTCTGCAAAGACGCCTTTTTTATCATGGAGAATCTCAGATGTTTTTCCATGCATCAGCCGTTTGGCTTGAACAATCTTCCCTCCAAACGCATAACAAATGGCCTGGTGCCCCAAACACACGCCAAGGATTGGTATTTTTCCTGAAAATTCTTTTATCACATCAACAGATATCCCCGCATCTTCAGGTCGACCTGGACCAGGAGAAATGACAATGGATGAGGGCTTAAGATACCGAACCGAATCAACCGTAATGACATCGTTTCGATAGACTTTTAGTTTTTGACCCAACTCCCCCAAATATTGGACCAGGTTATAAGTAAAGGAATCATAATTGTCGATCATCAATATCATGATCTCTCCCAAAATAGCTCACGATCTTCGGCCAAGCGAATGGTTTCTTTGAGACCCGCCGCTTTGTTTTCTGTTTCGTCAAACTCACGGACAGGATGAGAATCGGCCACAATACCCGCCCCGGTCTGAATGGAGACCTTGTTATTTTCCCACAAAATGGTTCGTATGGTGATGGCCATATCCATATTCCCAGAAAAGGAAATGTATCCGACAGCACCGGCATAAGGACCCCGCTGTTCATTTTCCAACTCATCAATTATTTCCATCGCCCGTATTTTGGGAGCACCGGAAACAGTTCCAGCGGGAAAAACGGCTTTCAAGAGGTCAAAACATCCTTTTCCTTCATTCATTTTCCCCGTTACCTCCGAAACGATATGCATCACATGAGAATAGCGTTCAATGATCATGAATTTGGGAAGCCGTATACTGCCGTATTGACACACACGCCCCAAATCGTTTCGCCCGAGGTCAACCAACATGATATGTTCGGCATTTTCTTTGGGATCTCTTAATAGATCCTTTTCCATTTTCATATCTTGATAGGGAGTTGACCCACGTGGACGGGTCCCCGCAATGGGACGCGTCATGGCCTCTCCTTCTTCAAGTCGAACCAATGATTCGGGACTCGAACCAATAATGGCCCGGTTTTTCATCTTGATCAAATACATATATGGTGATGGATTAACAACGCGAAGGGCACGATAAATATCCAACGGATCAGCAGGGGTTTTTTTATCGTTCCTCCGAGAGAGAACAACCTGAATAATATCGCCCTTTCGAATGTGGTCCTTGGCCTTTTCAACACCTTCCGCAAATTGTTTTTGGTTCACATTTGAGACAAATTCATGAACCTTCCCGCCCTTTTTCTTTCGATGTGACGTTTCCGGGGTCTTGGTCACCTGACGAAGAAGCGCAAGATTGGCTTTGATTTTGTTTTTTGCACGCCTGTACGCTTTGGAAATATCTCTTTTGTTTTTTATCCTCACGCAGGTTAATATTTTGAGTATTTGCTGGGTATTATCAAATACGAACAAATCTCCTGTCAGAAAAAATAGACTATTTGGCCATTTCAAATTATCCGGATTGGTTTTGGGAAGCCTCTCTAACTCATGAATTGTCTCATAGGAACAATACCCCACAGCCCCGCCAAAAAACCTTGGCATACCTGGCACTTGAACCGGCTTGGTTTGCTTGAGATAATTCTTAAGAGAATTAAGTGCCGATGTTTTGATTCGCTTCTTCAACTGTCCCTTTGGGGTTTTAAATTCGGTCCCGCCATCTTTTTCTTCCAAGATCAGGCTAGGCTCAAAGGAAACAATAGAATATCGACCGACATTCTCCCCCCCCTCAACACTTTCAAGCAAAAAACAATGTGAATTTTTCTTCCATTGAGAAGCAAGAAGAGACACGGGGGTAAACCGATCCGCCATCATATCCAAACCAACGGGGATGAGGTTTCCCTTTTTGGCCAACTTTTTAAATTCAGCTAATGTGGGATAAATACGTTCTTTCATTTTGATTATTTTTTATAAACCTTCTGAGGATCAAAGAGGGGTCTTGAATCTTCTTTCCATTCTCCTTTTTTATCCACCTCAAAATAAAAACAGCTCCGATTTCCTGTGTGGCAAGCAGCCCCTCCCACTTGCTCAACTTTTACGATCAGGGTGTCCCCATCACAATCTTTGGCAATGGCCTTTACCTTTTGGACATTACCCGATGACTCTCCCTTTTTCCATAATTTCTGGCGAGATCGACTCCAATATGTGGCCACATTCTCCCGGAGTGTAATCCCAAGAGATTCGCTGTTCATATAGGCGACCATAAGAATGGTACCATCCTCCGCATCCTGGGCCACAACCGGCACAAGACCGTTTTTATCAAACTTAACCTGAGAAATTATTTTCACAATCTGTTCGTCTGTCACACTTGACTCCTTTAATATC
Source organism: bacterium F11 (assembly GCA_002176905.1). The sequence continues at coordinate 90,721 of MSYE01000182.1, forward strand.
GTACCGGTATCTTTTTCCCTTGGAGATATTTTTTTAACTTTTCAATCTCCAATTCTCGAAAATGAAAAAGGGAAGCGGCGAGAGCCGCGCTGGCCCCCTTTTTTAAAACGGACTCAAAATGGGTCATGGTTCCAGCGCCACCAGATGCAATAACGGGAATATGAACAGCCCTCACAACGTTTTCCGTCAGGTCGTTATCATATCCTTCTTTTGTTCCATCCGCATCCATACTGGTCAAGAGAATTTCACCTGCTCCCCGCTCCTCGGCTTCCCTAGCCCACTTAAGAGCGTCTATACCCGTCGGAGTCCGACCCCCATGGATATAAACCTCCCATTTTTTTGGAGCAACTTTTTTGGCATCAATCGCCACAACAACACACTGAGATCCAAATTTCTTCGCGGCCGCATTAATAAGATCCGGATTTTTCACCGCCGCCGTATTAATGGCCACCTTATCGGCCCCAGATGACAATAGCAACCGAAAATCATCAAGTGAGCGAATTCCTCCCCCTACGGTCAATGGAATAAAGACCTGCTCGGCAGTGTTTTTTACAACATTCAAAAGAATGGGACGCTCATCAGAGCTGGCCGTAATATCCAAAAAAACCAATTCATCGGCTCCTTCGGCATTGTACCGTTTGGCAATTTCGATGGGATCACCGGCATCTCGCAAATCCAGGAATTTGGTCCCTTTGACCACCCGGCCCTTATCCACATCCAAACAAGGAATGATCCTTCTAGCCAACACGATTATGAACCTTTGATAGGGCTTGGGAGAAATCAAATTTGTTTTCGTAAATTGCTTTTCCCAAAATACATCCTGGTGATCCCATTATTTTTAACTTTTCGATATCGTCCAACGTTGAAATTCCTCCTGAGGCAAAAATACGCAATTTTGTTTTTAACATAACATCCTGAATTGAGGCGAGGTTTGGCCCTTCCAAGGTTCCATCTCTACGGATATCTGTAAAGATGATATCTCTCCCCCCCATCTCTTCTACCTGTTGAATGGCTTGATCAACAACAATCCCGGCTTCATCTGTCCATCCTTTGATTGAGACCTTCCCATTGCGCGCATCGATGGCAACCATAATTCGATCCTGATAGGACTTGAACAAATATTTGGTCAAATCAGAATCCGTAAAGACAAGGGTCCCCAAAATGACAAAATCAATCCCCGAATCCAATACCGCTGCGATGGTCTTCTCAGAGCGAAGCCCGCCTCCCAATTGAACGGTGACACCGGTTTCCGTCTTGATTCGGCGAACCCAATCCAGGTTTTTGGGTTCACCTGAGAAAGCCCCATCCAAATCAATAATGTGAAGCCGTGAGGCTCCCTGAGATATCCATTTTTTCGCCATTTGAACAGGATCATGGGAATAAACCGTTTCTTTATCGGCCTCTCCATGCAACAGACGGACACACCGTCCATTCTTCAAATCAATTGCAGGTATAAGAAGCATATTTTATTTCCTTAAACTCGCCAGAATGTTCTTTAAAAGCTTCAAACCAATCTCGCCACTTTTCTCCGGATGAAATTGACTGGCAAACAGATTGCCCCGAGAAACAGATGAACAAAAAGGAATGCCGTAGGTTGTTGTGGTAAAAACATTCGATTTCTGCTCTGGAACAGGATAGAACGTATGAACGAAATAAAAATAATCCTGATCTTTAATATTTTTAAAATACGGTTCTTTTTTTTTGATTGCCCTCTTTGTTGTGTTCCACCCCATGTGAGGCACCTTATTCTTCGCTTTAAGGCCTTTGGGGAATCGGAACCGGACAACAGAACCCTTTAAAATTCCCAAACCAGGAATCTGGGGATCCTCTTCACTAGAATCGAATAGAAGCTGAAAACCCAAACAAATTCCCAGATAGGGACGATTCTTTCCTATCCAATCCTTAACAAATGTGTCCAATCCCTTTTTCCTTAATGTTTGAGCGGCCGCACCAAAGGATCCCACCCCCGGCAGAACAACCATATCAGACTGACGGAGGATCTCAACATCATCAGTAACCGTTACATTGGCCCCTTGCAGGGCAAGGGCTTTGGAGACACTGTGAAGATTCCCCATCCCATAATCAATAACCCCAACACGCGGTTTCATAATTGGTTACAAAACTCCTTTTGACGACGGAATTCCCTTGTACCGTTTGTCTGTGGCCACGGCCATCGAGATTGATTTTGCGAAAGCTTTAAACATGGATTCGGCCATGTGGTGATTGTTTCGTCCACGAAGAAGACGAATGTGCAGATTCATCCCCACGGTGGTTCCGAAAGCTCTAAAAAAATCTTCCAGGAGATCAAGATCAAAAGTCCGCCAAGGAACCTTAAATCCAGGTGCCTCGTACTCGATGTGGGGCCTTCCAGACAAATCCACACTCACATACGACAGGGACTCATCCATTGGAAGCAAGAAGAATCCATAGCGTTGAATTCCTTTCTTATTTCCCAATGCTTTCCGAATGGCACCACCTATCGTCAATCCAACATCTTCTACAAGATGGTGGTGGTCTATATGGGTATCCCCAAAAGCCTTGAGCTTTAAATCGATCAAACTGTGCTTGGAAAAAAGTTCCAACATATGATCCAGAAATGGAATCGACGTTGAAACTGAGCATTTACCCTTTCCATCCAAATTAAGAGAAAGCTTAATGTTCGTCTCTTTTGTTACCCGATGAATTCTGACTGTTCTCATTTTTCCCATAAACTAAATCTCCCTATTAATTCGAATCCTGAGCGAATCAGCATGCAAATTTAAACCTTCCATCTCAGCCATTTTGCGAGCTGATTTCCACCCTTTCTTGAAAGCCATTGAAGAAAGGTTAATCAAACTTGATCTCTTCAAAAATGTCAGCACCGACAACCCCGATGCAAATTTGGCGGATCGACCCGTTGGAAGAACGTGACTGGGGCCTGCCCAATAATCGCCCATAACAGCAGGTGACCAACCATTGATAAAGAAGGCCCCTCCATTCTTTAGCGTATCCAAACACTCTTGGGGTCTTTTCAATATAATCTCCACGTGCTCTCCAGCAATATCGTTGGCACGCTTAATGGCGTTCTTGATTTTGGATTCCTTAAAGAAATAACACTGCCTCAGCAATTTCTTTGGAAGAATTTGGCGCACCTTTCGAATCAACGGGCCATGGGTTGTAATCAAAAAACTTTTGGCATCTGGATCATGTTCCGCTTGAGCCGCCATATCGGATGCCACCCACGTTGGCTCAGCCGATTCATCCGCCACAACGACCAACTCGCTTGGTCCGGCCAAAAGATCAATCCCGACTTCTCCAAATAGTTGTCGTTTGGCCTCCGTTACCAAGGCATTCCCCGGACCAACAATGAGATCCACTTTTGGAATGGTTTTGGTTCCAATGGCCAGGGCCGCAACAGCGGCAGGACCACCGACCTGGTAAAGTTCGGACACACCGGAGATGGCCGCTGCTGCCAATATAGAATCGGTCAAACGCCCAGGAGGGGTCACAACAACCCGACGATTCACTCCTGCCAATTTTGCTGGGATGGCCGACATCAAAACAGTAGAGGGATAAGAAAACCGCCCCCCAGGGACATAGATTCCCACCGCATCCACAGGTTGATAAACCTGTCCAAACCGAATCCCATTTTTCTGGGTCGTCCAAGACTGAGGAAGACGTTTTTTCTCCTCCCAGTGAAATTCATAAACTCTTCTGGCACAAGCCTCAATGGCCGTTCGTTCGTTTTTTTCCAATCTGGCCAAAGCCGCTCGCATGCGAGAAACAGGGATCCTCAGACTCTTTTTGGTCAAAGACACCTTATCGAACTTCTTGGTAAATCCCAAAAGTGCCTTGTCACCATTTCGTCGAACTTGCTGAATTATATTGCTGACCAAATTCCTCATTTTCATTGTTTTTTTTGGACCCGTTTAATAAGAGCCCCTACCTTCCTTAATTTCTTTTCCATATCTTCATAACCCCGATCAAGATGATAAATCCGAAGGATGGTGCTTTTCCCATTGGCCGCAAGGCCCGCCAAAACCAGCGCCGCTCCCGCGCGCAAGTCCGACACCATCACCATACAACCTGACAGACCTTCAACACCACGGACAAAAGCATTTTGTCCACTTAAACGAATATCGGCTCCAAATCGTTGAAGTTCTTGAATATGAAGAAATCGATTTTCAAACACTGTCTCTTTGACATGAGATCTTCCTTTGGTCATTGCCATCAACGCAATCCATTGGGCCTGCATGTCTGTTGGAAAACCCGGATAAACATCCGTCTGCACATCGACCGGGTTGAGCTGTCGAACCCATTTGACCCGAACACCACTCTTCTCCTTTCGGATAACAACACCCGATGCTTTTAAACATGTCACCAAACTAATCAAATGCCGAAGATCCACTCCTTCCAAAAGCAGATCTCCTTTGGTAATGGCGGCAGCCAACATATATGTTCCGGCCTCAATCCGATCCGGGATAATACTGTGACGAACCCCGGAGAGAGATTCTCTCCCATGAATGGTAATTTGTGATCCTCCCAACCCTTGAATATGCGCTCCCATGGATTGGAGCATCAATCCCAAATCCACAATTTCCGGTTCTTGCGCCGCATTCTGAATCACCGTTTCCCCCTGTGATAGAACCGCGGCCATCATCAAATTTTCCGTTGCACCCACACTGGGATAAGGAAGGGGAATCATGCTCCCCTTAAGCTCATTGGCTTTTGCTTGTATATATCCCTGTCGAATTTTGATTTGGACACCCAATCGTTCAAAACCATTTAGGTGATAATTGATGGGACGAGCTCCAATGGCGCATCCTCCCGGAAGGCTCACTTTTGCCTCTCCTCTGCGCGCCAGAAGAGGTCCCATGACCAAAGCGCTCGCTCTCATTCGGCGGACCAAATCATATGGAGCTTGTCCCGTCAATTTTCTCCTCTTGGTTATAATGACGCGCGATCGTTTGGTAACAACACGCTTCCCAAGCGTTTTGAGCAGCTTAATAGCTGTATTGATATCGGCCAAATTGGGGACTTGCTCAAGGGTGCAGGGCTCATCGGTCAAAAGGGTGGCGAACAGACAAGGAAGTGCCGCATTCTTGGATCCGGATATTTTTATGGTTCCTTTTAAACGACGCGATCCCAATATTTCAAAACTATCCATTATGGTCCCCATAAATAATTCTATCCCAACCGTTGAAATCTTTTACTGTTGAGACATTTGTAAATGCCGCCTGACGAAACAATACTTCCATTTTCTCTTTCTGTTTTGCACCCATTTCAACTACCAAAGTCCCCGATTTTTTAAGGTATTTTGGACTCTCCAGAATGATGGAACCCAGGTGAGAATTCCCATCCTTCCCACCATACAAAGCCATCCTTGGTTCAAAGGACAAATCCGGAGCAAGCTCTTTCATTTCCGAGGCGGAAACATAAGGAGGATTTGAAACAATGATATCAAAATAGCCAAAAAACATATTATTCAAACTATGATAAAGATCTGACTTTTGAAATCGGATTCGTTTTCCCACTCCCATCTTTAAAGAGTTGATTTTTGCCACTGCAAGGGCCCCTTCTGACAAATCGGTTGCCATGATGTGAGCATTGGGGAACAACCTGGCCAATGAGATAGCGATACAACCAGATCCCGTTCCCATATCCAATATTTGTGGTTTAGCCAGAGATCTTTTCTGGAGCTTTTCCTTAACCTCTTGAACAAGCAATTCTGTTTCCGGACGTGGTATCAAAACACGATGATCAACATAAAAATCCTGATCGAGAAAGGATTTTCGATTTTCAATATAGGCTACCGGTTCATAACGCTTTCTTCGATCAACACGCTTTCGAAATATTTGAATTTGGTCCGATGTCATTTTTGATTGGGCGTTGGCATACACAAAAGCAGGCGACCAATTCATAATCCCACCCATTAACATCGCCACTTCATTCTCTGGCGCCGAGAAACCGGCTTGAGACAAGGATTGCACAGCCCACTTAAAAGCATCCCGAATGATGGTTATTTGGCTATCATTGACTGTCAATGGATTCACTTATCTTTATCCTTTAAACGCAATTCTTCTTCTTTGGTTAATAAGGCTGCGATCATTTCTTCACAATCTCCACCCAAAAATTTCTCAATACCATAAACCGAAAAATTGATTCGATGATCCGTTATTCGATCCTGGGGAAAATTGTAAGTCCGTATTTTCTCGGATCGATCACCCGACCCGACTTGTTTGCGTCTCAAATCACTTCGTTCTCTCCTGTTTTTCTCCTCCTCCATTTCCTGCAACCGAGCCCGGAGAAAATTCATGGCTTTCACTCGATTTTGACCCTGGCTGCGCTCCTCCTGACATTGGACCACCACACCCGAGGGAAGATGGGTAATGCGAATGGCAGAATCGGTTTTGTTCACGTGTTGCCCTCCCGCGCCAGAGGCCCGATATGTATCAATGCGAAGATCCTTGACGTCAACAGTTACCTCAACTTCGGTGGCTTCTGGGAGCACGGCCACAGTCACTGTTGAGGTATGAATCCGGCCCGAAGATTCTGTAAGAGGAACACGCTGAACCCGATGCACCCCTTGCTCAAATCGAAACCAACCAAACGCATTGGATCCTGAAATACCAAAAACCACTTCCTTAAACCCCCCAATTCCCGTTGAATTTGAGGAATACGTCTCGACATCCAATCCTTTTTTCTGAGCAAACCTTGTATACATTCGAAAAAGATCCGCCACAAAAAGACCGGCCTCATTGCCACCGGCTCCCGCACGGATTTCAACAATCGAATCCCTATCGGTACGGGGATCAGGTGGATTGAGCAAACCAAAAAGCTTTTTCTCCAATACCCCGAATTTGTTTTTCAACTCCTCTTTTTCACGACGCGCCATCTCTTTCAAAGAAGGATCATCTCCATTAATTAGCTCTTCGAGGGATTCGATTTCCTTCTCCATTTCAAGCCAACTTTTTGAGGCCTCAACAACAGGCTCCATCTTTTTTCTCTCTTTACCCAACGTGGACATACGTTGCGTATCGCTTGGAGAAAGAGTGGCCATTTCTTCTTCAAGGGTGTGGAATTTATTCAATATAGACTGAATCTTTTCTTTCATTTTAAATTTGATTAATTGATCCTGGAATGGAATCCTGCCAGCAACCCCACAATATTCTGTGGAGTCGGATAAAGAAATTCATAACAATGAGGTGTGTTGTAAAAGCCGATCATGGCATCCCCAATGAGGTTTTTTCTCAATTAAAGAGAGAGGGCTAATGCGCTTTCTTTTTTTTCTTGGTGCTTGAAGGTGTCGAGGTAAGAACTTTTCCGCGGGGTTTGGGAGGTGCTTTTGCGATTCTTTTTTGTTTTTGCGCTTTTCTGGTAACAGACTTTCCTTCTGTTTTCGAATACCGTTTCCCAAATCGTTCCACACGACCAGCCGAATCCACCAGCTTCTGTTGCCCTGTATAAAAAGGATGACAGTCTGAGCAGATATCCACTTTGAGAACAGCCACGGTTGCCCGTGTCTCAAAAGCGTTACCACAAGCACAAGAAGCTTTGGCAGTTACATATTTTGGGTGAATTCCTGATTGCATAGGACGAAGATTGTATCAATAAACAGAGATTTTATCAATTCCCTGTTTTTTATCGATAATGCCACATTATCAGCAGTTATCCAGTTACTTCCATGGACTTCAAGAAGTCCTTGTTGGATTTGGTGGCACTCATTTTCTCCGTCAATAGCTCCATGGCTTCTATCGGGTTCAAAGATGAGAGCACTTTCCTGAGAATCCACACTTTGTTCAGTTCTTCTTGAGAGAGAAGAAGTTCTTCTTTTCGTGTGCCCGAGCGATTGATATCAATCGCGGGGAAAATGCGGCGATCAGCCAACTTCCGATCCAGATAGATTTCCATGTTTCCGGTTCCCTTGAATTCCTCAAAAATCACGTCATCCATACGAGATCCGGTTTCCACCAAGGCGGTTGATAGAATGGTAAGACTTCCCCCCTCTTCGATGTTTCGAGCAGCGCCAAAAAAGCGCTTGGGACGTTGGAGTGCGTTTGAATCGATACCACCCGATAACACCCGACCACTGGATGGGGTAATCGTGTTGTAGGCCCGAGCCAATCGTGTAATTGAATCAAGAAGAATGACCACATCTTTCCCGAATTCAACAAGCCGCTTGGCTTTCTCAATAACCATCTCAGCCACCTGAACATGTCGATCCGCCGGCTCATCAAAAGTTGAGGAAATCACTTCTCCTCTTACAGATCGCTGCATATCCGTGACTTCTTCTGGACGTTCATCTATAAGAAGAACAATGAGGAAAACATCAGGATGATTTTCTGCCACCGCATTGGCCATGCGCTGAAGCATAATGGTTTTTCCGGTTCGCGGAGCGGCCACGATGATACCACGTTGGCCCATCCCGATAGGAGCCACCAAATCCATCACCCGCGTATTGAGATCATCTCTCTTGGTTTCAAGACGGATTCGATCCTCCGGATAAAGCGGTGTCAAGTTATCAAACAAGGAACGGATCCGAAGCTTATCTACCTCTTCGGCATTAACACTTTTAACTTGTAACAAAGCGAAAAATCGCTCCTGATCCTTTGGGGGACGAACCTGCCCACTTACGGTATCGCCTTTTCTCAAAGCAAATTTCTTAATTTGAGAGGGAGATACATAGATATCATCGGGACCAGGGAGGTAGTTATATTCAGGAGATCGCAAAAACCCAAATCCATCAGGCAAGATTTCCAACACACCTTCTCCATTGATGATATTGGAATCTTTGGCGCGCGCTTCCAATATTCGCGCAATCAGGGATTGTTTCCGCAAACCCGCAATATTGTCAACATTGGATTCCTGAGCCAATTTCACCAAATCGGCCATGCTCATCTTCGCCAGACGAGAGGTATCGAAATGCCCTTTCATCTCATGAGATGAGTG
>MSYE01000183.1 GCA_002176905.1 bacterium F11
AAAAAATACAAACGATTTGAGGTTCGTATTTGCATCCAACCAATCCCGTCTTCATGGAATCGACGGAATCCGACTTTTCGTTCTTCATAGCCCAAATAAGGAGTAAAGGGGATTTGGAATAATTTATTAAAAACATAATTCGAGGCCACTGTTGAAATTAATGGCCCATTATCCGGATCTGTGATTTTCGTCTCTCGAATATAATTTCCAAGAATTTGGGTAAATTTTCCTTTCAATTGATGATTAAAGAATTCATCCGCGGATCTTCCAATTCCAATATCATAGTCCGACCATCCCATCTCCATGGAATTGGGAACGAACGAGCTCCCTTTTCGGAACGGAAATTCGACTGTTCTTCCAGGGTCGAATTCTCCATTTGAGTCAAACCAGAGTTGAATGTTGGTTTCTTCATGATTTTTGCCTTTAAGCCTATAAAGGACGTCGTGATTGTTTGATTCGCCTGTCTTTTCCCATGAAAACCCGGATACCAAAGGAATCCAAATTACATCGGGAACACCAGACCAGCGATCATAGAGACCCAGGTTTTCCTCCCGGCGCGGTTTAAGATGGAACAACAGAGACTTCTCTCCATTTTCATCCTGAAGAACCCCACCCGTAGGCCCTGCCTCTCCAATCAACGGAAAAATGGAACCGGTCCGATAAGTTTGAACCATTGGGGTTTCAATTAAATTGGGAGTAATAGAAAATGCGACCTCTCCGAATACTTCCTTTCCATTTGTTTCGGCAGGCGAATAAGAACCCGCATCCGGAAAATCCCTCGGATCCACAAAGATTCCATTTTTTAAACTGAATTTTTGAATAATCGGGAAGGGCTGGACATCGGCAATATCCAACTCATCCACTTCCGCATAATACGTCAACAATCGCGAGGCATCATAAAAGGGAAGTCTGGATTGATGGCGGTTGATTCGACGGAGATGACGCAAAGGAATCATGACAATTCCCATTTCTTTTCGAATATTTCCGTACAGCGTCCTTTTTTGGAAATTCACAAACCTGGGATTCGCATTGTAATGTTCCCATCGGTAAGGAAATTGGGATGCGGTCAAATCCAAGATTAGCTCTTCTTCACCAATCTTTATCACCGGATAAGTATGGAGGGTTATTTCCCCGACAGGAACAATGGGAAAATGACTAACCCACCGGAAATCGATTCCATGTTTTTTAAGAATCGGGGCAACCACTTCCAACGTACAATAAAGACACCCCCCCTCCAACGAAGCAGCAGGAGAACGGGCATGGGATAGAGGATTGTCAAGGTATTGCCTAAGATCAACGAGAGCCTTTTTCACATTTCCTAAATCGGCGCTCTCCAAATCTGTTAACTCATCAGGGCTTTTCTTCTCAACAAATTCCAGATACCTTTCGACAATATTATCAGCCTTAACATTTCGATAGGGAGCGAACTCCTCATCCTGATAGAGATTGGGGAAACGGATATTGAAGAACGAAAGCAAATCAGAGATTTTTCTCATGGCCTCACTTTTCGGGATATTAGTCCTAACCCAATGAATCAACGTGGCGAAAATGAGTCTTTCTTCTCTTGGAACAAATTGATAGTGAGATTTCGGTGTTTTCTCAGGCCCCCCATACGGGTAATTACGCTGACCAAAAAGCCATCCATAGAATCCATAAAGATTGGCAAAAACAGGCTGAGAGATATTGGATGAGATATCCCCTGCCATTATTCCTGGGGCTATAGATGAAACCAGGTTCAAGTCCACATTCGAAAAAACCAAAAGAGACAATAAGGCCAGAATAAGGAGAACCAGTTCGTCGTATCCACGATAGGGCTTGGCAGATGGAGGAACAAATTCAATCTCTTCCAACTGATACCAATGGCGAGACAGTTGCTTATCGTAGTGATAGAAAAATTTCAGGATATCTCCATCTGGAAGAGATTCAAAATAGGAATCAGCCCGTCGTCGGTTCACAACAGGAATATATTGACTCCTTAGCGATGGATACCTTTCCTTTAATTCTCTTATTACCAAAACTGATCGAACCAGACGTAATTGCCGGTCCAAGCCGCCCCTCAATTCTGTATTGGGTTCGCCATAGAACATTATGGATAGAATCTCATCGATTCGTTGGATAACCAAACGAATCTCATTATTATCGGTAGCGATGAGACTTCTCAAGAATGGATCAAATTCAGAAAGGCTGGAATCAATTCCCCCTCCCCAGAGCAATGGCTCGATAGCATCCAGAAGATTTTTTAATGGTTCCGGATCCCCATCCTCTGCATGCACAACCGAATAACCCATAAAATCTTCTGAAGGGAAGACAGGCAGATGGTCGTAATACCTTTTAAATTGGCGTATAACAGGCACCATAAAATGCAAGTATGGAGCTAGAAACGCTTTTTCATTTTCCCTTCTCATCGATACTTTTTTAAGCTCGGTTTCAAAGGAATCTTGATCTTGAATCCAAATCCCGGCCTCGGTTGGTAAAAATTGTTGCCCATCAGCGAGTCCAATAGCAAAAGCAAAGCCATCAATCTCAACAACAAGAAAATCATGACCGGAGAGTTTCGAATCCTCATGAATATCGTTAATCTCAAATGTGGCGCTATCAATCTCTCTTGGTTTCACAGAAATACGCGGCGTTATATTCAATTCCCTCCAGGCTTCTAAAAAAGCCCACCCAGCAATATTACACATCGCGCAATCAAGAGAAGGAATTTTATTCCACCTCAAAAATTCAAAGGCTCCTGCTTTATTAAAACAGGCCAGGGCACTATATATTTCTCTAAATTGTTGATAGGAACCGACAATCTCTGGGTATCGTCTTTCAAGAAGCTCTTTTATTCTCACAGGGAGTGTATTTGGGGGCCCATCCCAATCTTCAAGGGGTTTTAACGTCTCTTTAAATAGATTTTTTAGTGACTGATCCATAAATTCTAGGCGCGCATTCAGCCGAGCAACGTTGTAAGCCCGAGACAAATCCGGATCAATATAAGAAAGAGGAGGTTTTCTCGGGGGAAGCGCTGGGAATTCCCCATCAAGAGGCAAATGAACACGATAAAGAAACTCGGAGTTTTTTGAGGGAGAGGAATGAGATGAAGTTCCTCCATCCATTTTGTCATCCATAAACGAAGGGCTTAAGAATTTAAGGAAATTCCAGCGGACGGGGAAAACAAAGGAGGACAAAAGTGTTAATTCTCTACTCTGATCCCATTGTGGGGATCCTGGCACCTGCAATGAGAAAAACATGATCAGACCAATGGTCCCAATTAGAACCAACAAAGCCATAATGTTGGCTATTGGATTGGCCAGTAAATTTTTGTTTGGTTTTTCCATTTTCGCGGTTTGTTCGGCAATGATAATGGGTTCGGCAAGATAATAATCCGCTTTTGATTCCTTTTTGGAAGGGAGAACGGAGACATTTCGGAGAGAGTAACGGTATCCTTTTCCACGAATATGGGTTCCCACACCATAAACAATCCCGTGCTGAATACTTCCGCTGGTACATTGGATAGGCCCGACTCCCTCCCTTACAGGAGCATGAAGATATTGTCCTTCTGATTCAACCTCAAATAAGAAATCCTCCACACCGGGTACAACGCGATAGGGCGTTTTCTGATTTACCAATAATCGGTTTACAAACTTGAATTCTCGTTTGTTCAAAACTCCACCATTCGCCACTTTCTTTAAAATGCGAGTAGGAACCAGATCAAATCCAATTATTGAGTCATCAACATATTTCTTGCCGTTAAAATATACCCTTCTTAAGGATATCGGTTTGGTTTTATCATGCGGATATTTCACCAAGTCCAATTTATATTTCTTATTTTTGGCAAACTGCATTCTCCCATAAATCATCCCGGACTCTTTCCCCCCGATTGATAGAGGGGGATTAACATCTTCCCCAATCAGAGGCGGTGTCTTGATCTTACTGCCATTTACCCTTTCAATATAGAATTCAACAGTAGGCCATTTTTTAAAAATCGAAAAAGGTTCTTTACGGTTGATAGCGAGGGTGTTCATATAAAGAAACTCTTGACCATTTAATCTCTTTTCATTTGCAACCTTTTCTTCAATGAAAGAGGGGACAAAGTCAAAATCGGCTTTTGATTGATCAATAAAATCGTCTCCTGCAAAGAGAGAACGACAATAAATAATATCTTGAGTTCGATCATTCGGGACTCTCACGATCTTAAGAACATACCCATAACCCGAAACGAATTCCCCTGCAATAAATACGGTTCCTGGTGTCCCCCTTCCAAGATTCAACGAAACCAGTGCCTTTCCTGGAGGGGTGAAGACAATAACCCGTTGCCCTTTTACTGGGTACGAGGCCTGAAAAGAGTCAATTCCATCAAGTCTTCTCCTTGGATTGTCCTGAATAGCCAACTTCTTCATAAAATTTCTAAATTCACGACGATCCATCCCCGTCTGTTCGATTGAGGTTTTCCCGATGCTGTCCGTAAGGGCCGATTCTGGAATTGGTTTTTTCATATCTGTCGTTTGAGAAGATTTTTCCCGATCCAAAATAACACCAAACCGATCGGATTGACTTCCGCGCAATAGAAACCGCTGATGGTCCCATCGACTGATGAAACCCTGTACATAGTTTTGCTGAACATACTGGGGCACTTCATTTGGGGGATGCTCAATATAAGGCCGAGTCAAAGGATCTGTTGAAAGAAGATCATAAAGGAAGTTCCTGGTTGGAATTAATCCCATCATTGCCATAGAAGCCATTCCATCGGGACTGACATTAAAAGGCTGATAAAGATGGAGAGTGGCTAATGAAAGAAAGACAACGAAGAAAACAAGAATTACACCAAGCAAATTGCCCCACTGTCCGAGGAAACCATAAAAACGCAACGATTTCTCTGCATCTGATTTATTGGTTATCAATTCCCCCTCTGGTCTTTCAATAAACAAAGAAGGAATCGTCTTTTGTTTCCTATTGGCCCATTCTGGAAATAGGATGATATAGGGACAATCGACTCGAGAAGGATAATCTCCCGGCTCAACATGAATCATTCGACCACCTTGGATCAGGTGACTATCATGTCGATGGTGTAGATTCTCAGCAAAAACAAAGGAATTCTTACTGACTTTTAAAAGGTTCTCCCATGAAGTTTCTACCTCGTTCTTCTTTATAAAAATACCATTCATAAAAATAGCGTCATCTTCCGCAAAGTAATCCAAGGCACCCGGAGTCAACGCACTTCCCTGCTCCATATGAAAACGTCCCCTTGCCCAATCGGGGTACTGATTCAAAGCCCGCATAATTTCCTTCACGTCATCATTATGTCGAATGACTTTATCAGCTAACGGTTTGTTAAAGTAAAAAGGGTCAGTTCCGGATAATCTTTTTCTGGCCCGTGCAAGATTTTCTCCACTTATATCCAATCCGTGAATGTGAATGTCCCAGGTTGTTATATCCCCCCATTCATTGTTCTCTTCAAAAGCCTGAATAATCATGGCCAGAAGGCTCGCTGGTTCTTCTCCGGTACTGGGACCAATGACACCAATTCGCAAACTTCTTTTGTCTTTATCTGGTCGCTCGTTAATAATATACGGCAGCATCTCTCTAAATCGTTCGTATTGAAACATGTGATTTCCCAAATTGGACGTTGGGTCTCCGTCGTTGCCCACTGGTTCCGGATAGGGCTCACCTATCCTTTTCGTTGAAGGTTGCGTTCCAACGTCTCCTAAGCTCCAACGAATGACAAGTTCGCGGGTGAGGGCGTGGAGACGGTTGGTTAGTTGGATCGTTTCTGTTATCTCACGCCGAGGAGAAACATCGGCAGGAACATCGGAATGGAGTCGAGCAAATTGGGTTTCATTGAAAAGAATTCGAATATCGGCCAAGGATAGGAATTCGGCTAATCGATTATAGGGACGACCCGCTGCTGTTGTTTTTATTTCGCTCAAATAATTAACGTAGGCCATCAATAGATCCTGATCAGAGGAATGGGTTTCCAAAAGATCTCCGAGAGAGGCAAAAACAGGTGAACTTCTGTTTTGAATAAGGGTTCTTAACTCGGCCCCAAGTTGATCCGGGGTCATTTGGGCCATCTCTTCGGATAACCCATGAACTGGCGGCCATTGCCGGGGATCGGGGATTCTGCTGAGGTCAACACCCGCTTCATTTAGACGCAAGAGGAGACGATCAAAGGTTTCTCTTTGATCATTCAGGAAGGCAAAATGAGTCGGCCTTTGGTCTTTTTCAAAAGTGCCTTGTTCAGTTGCTGGGTAACTCGGAGACAAAGGATTCCAAGCCTTGGTTGGTTCCATAGGCGTCACAACCAGGGTTGGCTCAAGTTGGTCTGGAATCTTGTCACTCTCAATAACGTAAAAAGGCAAAGACCGAAATCGTCTATCGGTTTTTTGCCGCTGAAGCGATAATTCCCAATCCAGAATGTTGCTAAGGTTAAAGAGCGAAACAACCGTTCCTTTCAAGGCTTCTGGTGGAAGAGATACTTTTTTATCAGGGCTCAGACGTGTTTTTTCATACCCGATCCATTGAATTTCATCTAAAAAGGCGCCACTATCAACGTCAGGAACTTTATGCTGAAGGGAGAGAAAGCTCAGGCCCTTTTCATAACTTTTTCTTTTCAACGAATGCCCAAAGGCATCCCCTGCCAACTTAAATTCATCAAGATGAGCTCTAACATAGTGATCATCAATAACAAATCCCACATTGAATATAGAGGCAAAAGGGCCAAACTGGGAATACCTAAGCGCAGAAGAATATAAACGATGATCTTCTGATAGTCCGAGGGAAACACGATCAGGAAACATATTATAGAAGTTCCTATCAAAACCAGGTTTTCGACTCGAAGGAAGTAATCCCCTTTGACGAATATCTTGAAAAGCAAATTGATTAAGGTCTCTGGCCCCAAAACTCAAAAATCCCGATGGCTTGAGTGTGGGGTAAGACGAAAGAGAAAGGGGATCTGGATGCAAAGGAGCACCTCTTTGTTCTCTTTGTGATTCTTCTTTCAATAATCGAGATATATCAGCGAACAGAGCAAGGATGGCTTTATTCGTATCAAACGGAGGTCCAGATCGTCTTCGGTGAACATAGCGTAGGGCATGGGACATTGTTGTTGAGATGAGTTCTGGAAGAATTGTGGCCTGCAACATTCGGAGCGCTTGGGGACCACTTTTTTCCTCTTTTAATAAATACAGAGGGAACCATGGATTGGCATACTGAACACACCTAAACAACATCCCCAAATCCCCATCATGAGCTCCCTGGCGGATGGGATAATCTTTCATTATTCTGTCCCCAAATTGTTCAATCTGTCTTCCCAAACCATTGATCTTCCCTAACAGGGTTCTGTCAAAATTCCCCTCAAGCGCACTCTGCCTTGCTTGAAAGATCCCTTCACCGTATCGCTGGAGTATTGGAATTAAATCACGCATTTCATCAACAACAGCCGTATCTCCTTGCCCGCTCATTGCCAATTGTTTGAGCTGTCCCGCCAAGATCCTACCGGGCCCTTGAAGGGTGGCTACCAATTCCTCTCCAGGGATAAGGATTTGCCTTGCCAATTCACCTTTATCGGCCGCTTGTCTGTTTTGATCAGGGGGTGGATCTGTTGGATTTTCAAGAAGGAAAAAGAAATGAGGCGGGAGAACTTGATTGATATCAAACCCCTGGTCTTTTAGAAATTCCTCTGCCATGGCCAACGCAATAAATTCTTCATGCAAAGGATCAGGATCCATATCAATCTGAGTCAGACCGCTTTTTGCGGATGGCCAAATTCTCAAAAGCGCCTTTGTGTCGGGTTCTAAGAGACGTCCCCTTAATTGACGAAAATAAAACCGGAATTGGTCAACCCATATACATCGGGATGAATTTAAAACTTGAGGGTAATGATAAGCTAGATCGTTTTGTTCATTGGGATGATGAATAGATGGAGCATTAAAAATATACCGTGAACAGGTCGGGATACCTTCAAAGTCCCTCCCTCTTGTTATATGGACACGTGAATACGTATCAGATGGCAATTGACCTGTATCTTGCGCAAACTGAACGTTCCAATTTGCAAAAAGATTATGCACATGGGATGGATCATTGGCAAATACTTCTTTTGCTCCAAATTTAAGAACATACAGAAGGTCAATTCCTGAACCAACCCCATTTATTCCCACTCTTTGATTATCAAATAGGGACGATTGGGAAACAAGACCAGACTGAAAATCAAGACTAAAAATACCCTCTGGCGGGAAAAATCCGAGGGTTGCTTCCTCATTTAATTGTCGCCTAATGGAATGGCCTATTTCCTTTATCGTTAAAACCTCAAAAGTCCGATCAAAATCAAATTCCGCTTTCACTCTTTCGTTTGTTGCGAAATCAACTTCGGCGTGAGGGGTATATTGGCGGGTAAGCAGCAAGGATCGAGGCAGTAATTTACGAGCATGATCTGGAAAAAGTACTTCAGCCAATCTATCAGCAAGCAGAAAACCTGAAAACCCTCTTATCCCAAATAAGTCAGCGATATCCAGATAAATAAACTGACCATTATCACCTGTTTCAAACAACATTCCATAGGGCAATCCCGATAGATTGGAGCCCTCCCCAAAGCTCTCATTTGGAGGATTCTCATAGGTTAACAGATAAGCCTGTTTTCCCAAGGGTCCAATTTCCATTAACTCATGAAAAAAATCTTGCCCACTTTCATTTAAAGAGAAGGGGATATATCCATCCAATCCTCCTTCTTCTATATCCTCAAGTTCCATTTGTTGCTTTTGTTCTGTTGTGAAATATTGAATAGATGTTCCATCGGAAAATGTTCCTAACGACTCAAAAATCGATTGAAGTGTATCCCTTATATCCATTCCTTCCAGAAAGTCCTCCAACCGAGGAGAGGACCGTTCTTGTGGCAGAGCAGCTGATTCTGGAGGCTCCGAATTTTCTTGGCTGGCTGTGTTCCTTTTGATGATTTGCCATTGGAGGTATCGGAGCATCATAACGCGGCCAATGACAACAGAGATGACAACAACAACAGGAAGAAGGCGGGGAATGATCAACCCGTCAAATATATGGAGAACAACACTCATGGCGATAACGAAAATACTCGTGAGGTGCAGTTGGAGGCTCTTGAATTCATCATCCGTAAAGTTCTCAACACCAATTTCTTGGCGTTTTCCATCAAATCTTTTTAAGAGTCTTCGTTCGGATCGATGAATATAAACAAGAAGAAGAGATCCAAAAACCATCAACACCATCTGAATGATAAGACAACACAAATTTTCCAACCCGGGCATTGGGATCCACAAATTGAGGGTTTCAATCAATTTAATGGGAATAACAAAGGAAGCCAATCCCAACGATCGACTTGAAAGAAGAGGATTTTCCATTGAAGGACGGGAAGTGACCTTCCCTTTTACATCTAACCGAATAAGGGAATCAAAAACAGGTCCAAACAACAAAACAACCCATAACAAATCCCCCCCCATCACCAAACGTAAATGAAGGGCCAATCCAACGAGTCCCACAGGCAAGACATTTCCCAATAAATACGCTTTCCATTCACTTTTTCCCAACCGCGGATGGATTGATTCATGAATTGGAGCCAAAGCCGACCACAAGATAAGGTGTCCAACGATCCGCAGAATAAGGGAATATTTTTTACCATCATGCGAGATGAGCCAGAAAAGGGCGGGGTTGAGTTCAAATTGATCTTCGACTTCGTCGTATTGAATCAAATCAGCAGACATTTGCGGAACAGCCGTTCGACCATACAGGAGAATACCGTCCGCTGGGGGACCTGTGGTCATCTTCTGTATCAACGCCAATCGAATCAAAACAAAAACGAGGGTGAGAACGAAAGCAACAACAAAGTGAAGAGCAATCAAACTCAGCGGGACCAACACAAAGCCAGGCGTCTCTTTCACCCCAAATCGAAAAGCCAACCAGGCCACCCCTGCCATTGCTGTTGCTCGCCACAAATAACGAAGGTTAATAGGCTGGGATTGAGATAACTTCTCTAACCGTCTTTTAATAGTGTCCAATCCTATTCCATACTCTCGCGCTGCATCCGCCGTGTTCCCCTTATGTTTCTCAACCAATTTGGCTAAGTGTCGCCCCTCAACTTCTTCCCGCTTGATTCCAAGATCCGCAATCGCGTTCCTCACTTCATAGCGAGATATCCCTAAGGATCTTGATACAGAATTCAAAATCCATCTTTTTTCCAATAGTTTCGATGAAATATATTTCTTTCTCCCTCTTTTCCGCTTTAAAACACGGGCACTCGAATGCCCCTTCCTCGGGATATCGTATTCGCTTATCAGATTTTCGAATCTGTGCAGTGATATTCCTATAGCCCGGCATGTTGCTCGCTTGGATCCTTTATTTTCAAAAAGCCTTTCTGAAAGAAATTGTTTTTCGTCAACTGCTCTATTTATCTGGTGCCTGGTTATCATTATTGCGATCTCGTCAACACCTACACCAATTTCAGTTGCCACATTCTCATAATTCCATTTATGCTTAATTAACGAGAATAAAAGGTTTTCCCGTTCCTCCTCCTCCCTATCAATTTCATATTCTCCGATTGCCCATTCCAGCACTGATCTGGGGATTTTTTTTACCCTTTCAATCTCATCAAGATCAAACTCCCACATCAGGAGAATAAGAACAAAATCATCTCTATCCCAGGGTAAAACGGGTAATTCCGATTCCTCAACTTCCTCCCTGGTCAGCTTATTTTTATCGATAAGGTCATTAACAAAACGTCTCATCCCTTTTGATTTACTAAGCAATCGAAGGATTTGAACCCTGGTAGGATGCCTCTTAAGATCCCAATGCCTGATCATTTCCTCTTTTAAATATCCCACCTGGATCCTATTTTCACTGGCCAAATCAATAATCTCTTGGCTCTTAACCTCCAAAATCCCCAAGAATTGATCCCGCGCACCATCATCCAGATTAATCCCATACTTTTTGCGCTTGTTTAGAAATAATCTTCGGCTGATTCCTGTTGTCTTTAAGGCTTCCGCCAAGTCCCAGCATGCCAATTTCAGGATTTTAATAAGGTATTTTTCTTCTTCCTCCTGCTCGTTAATTTTCAATGCGTTGATCCAATCATGAATAGAAGCGGAGGACACCTGCAAGGTTCTTGCGGCCGCAGTTTTTTCCCATCCCGTTTGATTTAGGGTCTCAATAAGGATCTGCCGGAATAGTTCAATTGATTTTGCAATTTGGCTTCCAGTCCCTTTGGGAACATTAATACGTTTGGCTTGGGGAAGTTTTTGTTGGTGTTCTTCGACGATTCTGCGAATATGGTGGCCTATTATTTGTATATCGTATTTATTGGGGGGCACCATAAATACCATACCAGGAAGATTGGGCCCTGTTATAACAAACGGCCGCATGGCTTGGAGGACGGCCATTCGCACTTCATCATCAACAAAAGAAATGACCCGTTCTCGAAAAAAGGTCAAGGCTTGGCCAGTTTTTTGGAGGAGAGAATGTCTTATTTGAATTATTAAAATTATTAACAGAATACCAGATACCCCCATAAAAATGGGGCCAAGAAGAAATCCCTTATTAAAAAAGAGACTTATTACCCCGATACCAGAAAAAACAAAAGTCGCTCGGGAAACCCACGTTCGGCGAACGCCTTCGAGGTCAGAATTCAAAAGAACATGAAATAGGATTTGCCCAAATGGTTTTGTCAGTTGTTTTGAGTGGTACCGGAGGGCTGTGGTGAGCGTAATACAGAACATAAGCAGCGATTCTCGAGTAGGAATTGGTGAGCGAGCCAAGAAGAGTTTTTCCCCTTCAAAGAGTTTGTCGAGTGGGGTTTTTTCTTGAGTAAAAACCGAGAGATAGGCTGATCCTTTCCTGAAATCAACTTTGGTGATCTTTGGAACCAACGTTACAATACTGGGACTCTTTCCATCCATTTGCAAGTGACGTTGAATTCCCTCAGAATGGAAGCCTCCCGTGACAAGGACAGCGACTTTGGCGTCGTGATTGGATATAGCACGGGAGAGATTTGATGCAATTGCTTTATCACGAGATTCAGCGTGATGATAGAAACGCGCGAACACATTGTGCGTTCCCCTCTCCGCAAGGAGAGGGGAAAGTGGTGGGGATAAGTTTGTGGAACGTATTTTCTCCACTCCTGTTCCCTCCCCTTGCGGAGAGGGAAATAAATTTTGGGTATTATCCTTTTCTTTATACTCCCTCCACTCTTCTTTCGTCAGGGAGAAATCGACTAGTTTTCCAAGTAGGTAAAGATATCGAGACTGATGAAGAAGGCTTTTTTCTTTTTGTGTGGTGGCCAAGGTGTCATAGAGGATTTGTTCCAAATCCCGAACCTCTTTATAAAGGTTTTCGGCATGAATGTTATTGGAGAGAAGAAGGTATTGAAGGTAATCCCGCATGGCCCCATACCGTTTGAGAGAGATATTGTTCTTCTCGCAGAGGTTTTCCAGATAGGAATAAAAAGTCGTGTGACTCAGTTGCCTGGTTTGGAAAGCCATGCTATGTGCCATTAGGGATTGGGTATCTGTTTGGCTGAGATTATGAAGAAGGTCTTTTAGAAGCAGGGCGCGTTCGTGTTCCACCTGTGAAAAGTTGAGGGTTTCCTCCAGATGAAGAGCCTCAAGGAAGGTAGAAATTGTCCAGCGAGGCTTGGCTTTCAATATTCGCGAACCATTTTTACTATTTATCTCAGAAAGATATTTGACAAAAGATCCCAACCCAATCTCTTTCCTTTGGTAACTCTGCACCTTTAGGTCATACCTCCGGAGCACAGGATTTAATGTTTGGCTTTTTTTGCTTTCAAGAGTGTGATTGATATTTGTGATTTGGGTTTTAATTTTGTTTTTTAAAAGAAAGGAATCCTTTACCGCTTGCACATTGGCTTTGTAAAGATTCCGATCATCAACACCGACCATGGGTGGTATTTTGGTGGGACTAAAAAAGCCTGCTTGAATGGGCCCTGAAATCTTATTTTCTCGAAAGAGATAGTCCACCATCATTTTGACAGCTCTCTGATCGGGAAAATCACGAAAGATCTTCAAATCTATTCGTCCAAAAGCCCCCTCTAAAGCAACAAGGTCCACTTTTTCTTGATTGATCAAGGACTGGAGAAGGTTGGAAATGTTTTCTTGGGCTTCTTTGTTTTGGTGAATGTCTTGGATATGAAGAATGAGAGTGTCAGATGTCCCCTCCTTTACCTTGCGTATGTTGCCGTATTGGGATGGCAATACAGAAAGCAGGGCTTTAATTTGTTCGTTTCCTTTTCCTTTCAACCACTTGGAAGATTCTTGGGCTGTAATTTGGGAGGGTAAGAGATCATGCAGGGATTGGGAAATGGAGGGCATATTTGGCAAAGATGTGGAGACCGAGGGTGTTGGGAGGACAGCCAATTGAAGAGACTGCTTTCGATCATTCCAATGACTTGCCTGCCGGCGGGCAAGGTTGGATTCAAAGGCGTGCGCAAGGAGGCAATTGCTGAAGAAAAACACAATGCACAAACAAAAGATGATGAACTTGGTGAGGCGAGAGGGATGATACAATCCGGAATCCTCCAATAAAAGTACTTTTATTTCGAAATGGGTTGGCTATTAGCATATTTTATCGGATGGGGTCTTAAGATTGCCTTAAGGGAAGGTAACCTAGTTG
>MSYE01000184.1 GCA_002176905.1 bacterium F11
TTGGGGATGGCATGTCTATATCCAACCGCACGTTTGGTCGGTTTTCCTTTTCGCTGTCACAGCGGGGCTCATATTTGGATTGGCCCATGTGTTGGCTCTTTTCTATGGTTCCGATCCCACGCCGAAAAAAATGTCTTCTCTTGATCGACTTCGTCTCTTTCCCCGTTTGTTTTTGTTTGGATTTATCTTTTCCTTGTTCGTTGCTGTACCGTTAAGCTATCAATCGTACCCTCTATCCTTTATGCCATTCTTGGTTGAGTTAACCAAGGGTAAGATGATCCTTATATTGATATTGGCAACATCTCCTCATTCTGCTTGGAACAGTGTGGCTTACTTTGAAGGTTGGCTAATGCTTTTGGCTGGAGCCAGAGATTCAAAAGAGACATCACCGGCTGAAGCTCTTGTTACGTCCTTCTCCTATGTTGATTCACTAGCTGAGGAGGATCCCGATCCGCGGGAGGTTTCTGCAGCATTAAAGGGAATCCTGAGAGGATCCCCCCTTCTTATGAACATTGATTCCCTTGATGGACAAATTGATGCGCTAATGAACCTTGGAGAAGGTGAGGATATGAATTCCGATCGTTTTTATGCTGAGTTAGATCAGCGGCTAATTCAGCAATACCGAAGACCACTATCCAAGAACGAATTAAAAGAGAAACTGTTGAGATTATCCAGTCAACAACAGGTTGCTTCAGAAGATGGGCTTGCTCTGGTTGTTCTTATGGACCGGTCAATGAAAGGAACATTGTCAAACACATTAAAGAGATTACCCAAAGGAGATAAAGGGGATCGAGATCTTTTTCTTGTGCGAGAATCAAATGATCGATCTAATGTCAAAATTCCAGAAGGCTTTCGATTAAAAGAGACACTCTATCGGGATTCTGTCTTTGACCGAGAAGGATCAAAAGGAGGTTACAATCTCAACTGGAAAGAACTTAAGGCCCATCTTCAAGAAACAGCTGGGCTTGATCATAAGGTAGCGTTTGCCTTGGTGGCCTCCTCCCAACTCGATCAGATTCTCTATCTGGAAGAGGAGGAAGAGCTCAGTCGCATTGTCTTGTATGTATTGGGCGTGGGAAGGAGGATGTATGCGGGTAACCTTCGTCGGTTTGGAATGATATCACGGTTTGTGCACCGCCTGATTCAGCGGCAAGCCTAGTGCCTCTCATGCGCATGCGCGATCGCTTAACCCTTTTATCGAATACTTAATTGTCGATAAAATCGATAGCCGATCGCGATCGCGCATGCGCATGAGAGGAAAAAGAATGGGATCTTATTTACTTGAAAAGCCCTTTCAGTAAATCTTCGACCTGTTTAAGGGGCTTTTCTTCCTTGGATTTGGCATCGGTGGGTTGAGCTTTGTCTTGGGATGGGTTCTGTTTCTTTTTCTGGGAGGACCCGGAGCCGCCCAGTTTCTTCTGGAGGTAATTGCCGAGTTCTTTTGTGATGACTTCTTTGGCCTTCTTTTTAACAAATGTTTTATCCAAACCAATCTTGGGATCGACGACGGTTCCTTTGATGGATAGCTTGACGGTGGTGCGGCCTTTTTCATCGTTAAGGTAGTCTCCCACCGATCCCCCAATTAAGCCAGCGGCCAATTTCAAGGTGACTTTTGTATTGATGGGTTGGGTTCCGGCCAGTCCAACGGTTCCGGTCATCTCGGCGTTTAATTCTTTTCCATCAATCAAAAAGCGATTAATATTCAGGAGTCCTTTCTTTAAGGTATAGTCACCCACGATTTTACGAAAGCTGATCTTGTCAAAAGAGGGAAGCTTGGATTTTCCCACGCCCTTTTTACTCAATTTTTGGAGAAGGGTTATCGGCATAAAAAGAACCTTGGCTGCCTTGATGTCGGAGCTCAACTTCTTTATATTGGTCACCTTTCCTTTCCCTTGACCAAGTTTGGCGACACCGCTTATTTTGGATAAATCTGGAGTGACGCCTGTTAAATTAAAAGAAAAATCCAAATTATTGCCATCATAATATGTGTGTTTAAGGGATTTCACCTTGAGCTTGCTTTTGATATCAAGAGGAAAGAAGGGAGATTTGGCAGGTGAGGAAGGTGGAGCTGCATAGGCAAGCGGGAGTAATGTCCATGCCAGTTGCGATTTTCTCTTTTTACCCAATTTTGTTTTTTTGGGGGTCTTTGGAAGGAGTTTGTTGAGATCCAACTCTCCAACTTGGGCATCAACCCAGATGCGGGGATGTTTCTGAATGTTTTTTGCGGTGATCCCAGAATTCAATGGGAATCCGTTTAGCTTCCCTTTTAAATTGGTTATGGAAACACTATTTTCTGTAAATTTAATCGATGAAACCAATCCTGATAACACACTCTGTTCGTATTGGGCTGATACTCCTTTTAAAGTGAGGGTTCCCGATATCTTTTGACGAGGACCTTTGGTCCACACTTTTCCATTAAGAGAGGATTTTCCTCCTGGTTTGTAAGCGCGAAGGGATGGGACCATAGCAGCTATCCCTTTTAAAGGGAACACATTGCTTTTAAATTGAGAGGAATATTGGAGATTCTTTTTTCCGGTTGAAACCGAGGCTGTTCCTGTTAATTTCATCTTGTCCACAAACAAGGAATAGGATGTGACATTCAGCTTCCCCGGGTCCATCCATTTTCCTTGGTAATCCAATTTGAAAGGAATACCTTCTTTCTTCTGAAATTGATCACCATAGGAAACATTGGCTTGGGTACCGGTAATGGTTCCGGATAAGTTGGCTTCTTTTGTCGTCCCTTTTACCTCTGAAATCATAGAAAGCGGTCCCTTGATTTTAAGCTCTTTGGGAATGGAACCCGGCAGAAATGTTGATAATTCGGTAACCGAAAGATTGTTTGTTTTGATTTCGAGATCAAAATGCCGCGCTGCTGTTGGCGCATCCTTGATGGAGCCCTTGCAGGATAATTTCGAGGAGGCCAGAGTGGCTTGAAAATATTGCAGGAAGATATTTTTGGTTTCCTTTATATTTCCTTTGAGGGAAAGTTTGAGGGGAACATTTTTCTGTTTGGAAAACAGCTTCTTAAATCTGATATTTTGTTGAGTGGCATCCATATCCGCAGAGAAGGTTAGATCGTTTTTGGTTCCTTTCAAATGAGCCTTTCCATTGACGGGTCCATTAATACGAAGCCCTTTTGGGAGAGAGACAAAAGGTTTGTACACCGATGGGACAAGATTGTTCAACGAGACCGATAAATCGAGCGTAGGGAGATTTGTCAGAAGTTTCTCAACGCGACCAGATAGAGTCAAATTTGTTGGCCCCACAGAAACGATTCCTTCGCTTAGCTCAAACGATCCGTTCAAATGTCCTTGTCCAGCGAACTTAACATTGGCTTCTTGGTTTTTTGATCGTATGGTCATGCTGGTTTCGATGTCCATTGGATGAGTGAGACTAAAATTACGGAGCTGGAACTGAAGGTTTTTTACCTCCGTCGACAATGTGGCTGGAGATTGATCAACAAAGGAGAGAGATCCGTTTTTAATTTGGGCCTGTGAGATTAACAAGGCCAGGGCCTTGGAAGAAGAGCTGGAGGTTGTGGATGCGGATTTTCCTGTTTTGGCTGTGGTGGTGCTCTGCGAAATCAGATCAGAGAAATTATAGGTGAGACCATCTTTGTGGCGGACAATGCGAACCTGTGGTTTTTCCAAAATCAGATCTTTGATAACGATTTTTTTGAAAAGGAGGGGAATCCATCGGAACCGGAGATGGAACTTTTCGCTTGCCACAAAGGTCCCTTCTGAAAAATTGGGGGGCTCGGAGAGTTTAAATCCTTCAATTTGGATTCCCTTCACCAGTCCCACTGAAACCGTTCCCAGTTGTGCCGAGCGTTTCAAATGTTTGGTGATCTGTTTTTGAACCAGTTCTTTGGCTTTTTCCGGAGGGAGAAAAACGCGAATGGCAAAAGCCGCGATGGCGATCACCAGGACCGTTCCCAGGAATAGAAAACCCATGACCCTGATCAATTTTCTCATTATGAGATTTTACATTTTTGATGCGCCATAGGTTCTCCTTTTTTCGACGGGGCTGAAGGGGTATAATGAGAAGGAATGAGCATGATGCATGGGAGTCAAATTAAAGAAGGTTTTTCGAGCTCGAACTCGAGCTCGAAAATTTGATCCGCCGATGGCGGATCAAATTTATTGGGGGTGAAAAGGTTTCGACGGTGGATGAGTGAGTGATTGTCGCAGGTCGGAGTTGGTCGGCAGGCTCCGTTACAAAGCTGACCAAATTGATAACTGCTAACACTGAGTTAGCACTCGCAGCCTAAACCGCTGCGGCGTTCTGCCCAAGATGCCCGGTATTGGGGCCAGAACGTCATCACCGGGATCGGTTGTTAAGGCGCGTCTCGTCTTTACCAACTTAAACACAACGAGGCTGGCAGAACTGCGGTTCTGTCTAGTGACAACGGTTCTGCGAGATCAAGACTAGGCTAAACCTGTAGTGGCACCACAATCTCTTCATCGGACGCGGGTTCGACTCCCGCCACCTCCACCAATCTGCACCATAGAAAGAACCTCCTCCCGGGAGGTTTTTTCATTTTGGGGGACGATGGGGAGCGTGTATTCGATGGTTCCGGCCTTTCCTTTTACGCGGATTTTCTTTACCCACGACCGGAGGAAGGACTTTTGTTCCATAAAGGAGCTTTTCATCAATAGACGCTGAAGGTCTTTTACGTAGGTTTTTACTTCTTTGGGATTTGTTTTTATGTTGGGCCGCTCATTTTCCCGTTTGATTTTATTTTTCGTTTCTTTGAGCGATTCAATTTGGTTCCTCAATTTTTTAATGCGGGGGGCCAAGTCATCCAAATCCAATTTTCTCGTCTCTAAGGCCGCATAAAGGGAATCGAGACGATTTTCAGCAAGCAGTATTTGCTCTTCCTTTTGTTTAATGACCTCATTGTTTTTACCGGTTTTATCGGCCAGCTCCTCATCAACAAGCTCCACCAGTTTTTGAAGATTGTCATTCGTAATAACCCTTTGCTTTATTTTGTCGATGACGCTCCCCTCCAACCGTTCCCGGTTGATTAGCTTGGCTCTGCACCCATGATTCCCGCGTCTCATTCGATTGTGGCAAGTGTAGTAGAAGAATTTGGAGCTTTTTGCCGAGGTTCCTATCATGTGAGAGCCACAGGAATCGCAATAAACAATACCACTCAGAAGAAAGCTGCTTGCGACCATCCTCGGGTGAATTCGATTCGGGCTCCTGTCCTGAATTATCCGTTGAACAGCCTCAAAAGTTTTCTTGTCAATAATGGCGGGGTGTGCGCCTTCTACCCGAATCACATCATCCGGGGACCGTTGGGCAGGTCGAACTGAATTTTTGTTGGTCCTCTTATAAACGAGGGTTCCGGTATAAGTTTCATTCCGTAGGATGTATTGGATGGCATTCAGTTCCCATAAGCGGCCTTTTCGGGTTCTTAGCCCGTCATTATTAAGGCTTCGTGTAATCTCTTTCGCCCCTTTCCCTTGAAGGGCCATCTGGAAAATCAATTTCACAACCGGCGCATTGATTCCATCGACTTCCAACTTCGATTTGAGATTGTCTCCCACCTTAACTTTGATTCGATTGTAACCAAAGGGCGTGGCACTACCATTTAAGAATCCACGCCGGGCGTTTTCTTTCATTCCCCGAACAATGTCTGAAGCAAGGTTCGCTGAATAAAATTCATCAATGTTTTCAATCATGCCTTCGAGGAGCCGCCCCGCAGGAGTGTCATCTATTTGTTCGTTTATGGAAATAACATCCACCCCATTACGTCTTAGCATGGCTTTATAAAGAATGGAATCTTCTCGGTTTCGAGCGAAGCGGGAGAACTTCCAGACAAGGATGGCATTAAAGGAGGTGTTTTTGCGGCGGGCTTCGGAAATCATTTCTTGGAACTTAGGTCTATTGGCAGACCGAGCGCTTTCCGCTTCATCAACAAATTCGGAATAAATCTCCCACCCTTTGCGATGAGCATAATCTCGGAGGGCTTTTAATTGAGCTGGAATGGATAGGTCTTTCTCGGCTTGGCGCTCACTGGACACCCGCGCATACAAAACAACCTTCATTTTTCTTTACTTCCTAACTTTGGATTTTTTGCGTCCGGTCTGTTTGTTTTCTTCTGCCTTAAACTTCAACCATTCAGAAAACATCCGTTGGTCTTGCATGGGGAGGGATTTGTAACGCTCAATAAGAAGTTGGATTTCGTTATCTTCTTCTGCGAGCTTATTTTTCAAGTCACCGCGATACCGGTCCACCAGTCGGGGTAGGGGTATTTCATAAGCGGCAGCTAATTTGGACAAGATGGCCAAGTTTTGAGTCCCCCTGATACCTCGCTCCATTTGGGAGAGAAAGGGATTTGAAATCCCGGTCAACTTTTCTACGTCTCGAAGGCTCAGGTTTTTCTCTTCTCGAAGCTGCCTTAAGAACACCCCCAATCTCTTCTTGTTCTCCGTGGCTTGCTCGGCAACAAAAGCGATTTCTTCGGCTGCTTTCTTCAAGGGGCCCACATAGGATTGAACACGCCTCCCAAAGGCAGCAGCCCCTTCTTTCTTAACCAGCTCGCTTATTTCATCTTTTAAGCCCATTTTCAGCTCTCCTGTTCAAGTCTTGGCAATAGTATCTCATAGATGCAATACTTCTGCAAGCAATTATTGTGCAATACATCTGAATGGAATGCTACACTTTAGCAAGCACTCATCAATTCCTTGAAGTGGAGGTCAAATGGATAAATACAGGCTCAATGCAAAATTTGTAAGGGAAACGCTGGCCCGAAACAATAAACCACTCAAATGGCTAACCCTTAAGCTCAAAACAACCAGCGGCTACATGGCTCAGCTCCTCAATGGTACGAGGTGCCCCTCTCCTGAAATGCGTTCAAAGATTATGGAGGGTTTAGGTAAGAAGAATTTCGATGACCTTTTCACCAGAAAACGATGAACCCATCAATAATCTTTGCTCTGACAAGGACCAATTGGATTCTTGTTTAAGACCTCTTGCACGAATTATTGCCCAAGCCATTATAAATGATAGGAGGAAGGACAGTGAGTCTCACTGCGACCCAATACAAGAACATTGTTCGACACCACTCACGGTTCTATCGCCGATTGGTTGAAATGCGCCCCGTGAATGGGCGGGCCCTTGAATGGATGAAGGAAAACAACAAGGGCTATTCAAATACAACCATCGAGAAATTCAAAATTCATCAAGGTGTTCTTCAACTTTTTGATAAATCCGCCGGGACGGGCCCTCGGGGCTTTGTTCACTCAAACCCTACTATCATTATCCCTGTTGGTCCCGTGAATAGGTGTTACCAATACCTCCTTCCAAAAAAACAGCGGTGGTTTGTCACTCCCGGTGGATACGGAGCCCAATGGATGGGTAACTTATTTAACAGGGAGCTATTGGTTTGCGAAGGGGAATGGGATTGCCTCCGCCTACATAATGAAGGATTCGACAACGCGGTTACATCAACCGCTGGTTCCATGACATGGCTTCCCAACTGGACACCCCTCTTCAAGGCAAAAAAAGTCTGGATTTGTTACGACCGTGACCCTATTGGACAACGCGGCGCAGCCAAAATGGCCCGTCAAATCTATCCCGTGGCTGAGAAAATTTTCTTTATAGACCTGCCCTTGCGGGGAACACCGCAATCAAAGGATGTCTCTGATTATTTTAAAGAAGGAGGTGACAAAGATGGATTTAGAAGGCTCATCGAACGTGCCAGACCCTATCTGCCCAAACTTTATCGAACAGGGAAGTGAAATTGTCTGCACAATCGGCCCCATGACGCTCCGGGTCTTGGATTGGAACAAATCAAAGGATGGGATAAGGGCTACGCTCGGGATTGAAAACGGCACAGGAAGTATCATTCGTGATAAAGTTCTTTTAGGCTCTGCTTTAAGTCGAAAAAAATTCATTGAAAAGTGCCCCAATGAAAACCCGACAGACATGGACCCGGTCCTTATGAGCCTTGATGACCTGCTCCGAGCCAAGTGGTCGAAGAGTCAAAATCCAGACATCCCAACTGAGGCACCCCCGCCAAGCCTATCTGTGGAGGAAGAACAGGAAGCTTTGCACCTTCTCCAGAATCCTCGTATTTTGGAAGAGTTGCTTGACGCCGCCGACCGTTTGGGCTTCGCGGGAGACGAAAACAACAAAGTCCTTCTGTTCCTCGCTTATACGTCCCGCCTGATTGATTCACCCCTGAATGTGACCATTAAAGGCGAATCATCATCGGGGAAATCCCATGAGATGGAAGTCATGTCCGAATTCATGCCCCCTGAATCCGTTATCAAGCTATCGGGAGCTTCGGCTAAGGCTTTGTTTTATACAGCGAGGTCACTCAAGCATAAGCTTATGCTTATTGCAGAACGGCCCGGGGCCGAAGATAGTGATTATTCCATTCGCACCATGCAATCGGAGAAGAAAATTGTTTTTTGGGTTCCTCAAAAAGGTGATAACGGGCGAATCAAAACAGAAGAAATTACAGTTGAGGGACCGGCTTGTTTTGTGGAAACCACAACAAAGACACATCTTCACCCCGAAAACG
Organism: bacterium F11; assembly: GCA_002176905.1. The sequence goes on from MSYE01000184.1 coordinate 8,537, forward strand.
AGACCAGAACCTTCGACATCTACGTTGACGAATCAGAACAACACACCATAAAAGTTTTTGAGGCACAAGACAGGCGGTTTACAAATCCAATCCATCCAGAAATCCGGACCCGGACCCTAAAGAGATGGCAAAACGCCCAACGCTTATTGAAGCCCTATCCCGTCCTAATTGAATTCGCCAGACAAATCCCCTTTCCAACGAAACCATTAAGAGTCAGAAGAGATAGACCAAAATTCATGGCCCTTATTGAGGCTTCAGCTCTCTTGCACCAGTATCAAAGGACTACGAAAAGTATAAATGACACCACCTACTTGGTGGCCACAATTGAGGACTACGCTATCGCGAGGGAACTCGCGTTACCGATTTTAAAGAATGTGCTCAAGGGAACAACACCCAAGTGCGTTGAATTGGTTGAGGAGGCAAGGAAATTAAGCGATGACCAACTCGAAATCACGAAAAAGAGCCTTGAGGATACCCTCAAATGGGACCGGAAAACGGTATCAAAATACCTTAAAGAGGCACTTGCCCGAGGTTGTCTTGAGGTATCTGATGTCGGCGGCAAGGGACGTGGCAATTCAGCGAAGTATGATTTTATCCAGCCAGTATCCGATGTGGATGTGCCTCTCCCCTCACCGGACGATTTCAAAGCCCTATTAAATGATGTCACATCTTTGGGTGCACCCTGATGGTATTTTTCCCAATTAAAGACATTTCCGTCTCAAACAAAATGGGGAAAAGCGTTTTGACCATTTTAAGGCATTTGGCCCTTTATGGTGAAGCTGGTAAAAATAGGGAAAAACCAACTGGCCATTTTCCTTCCGTCTGAGAATGACGCATGGGGAAAATGGGGAGCTTATAGAGAAGAAGGGTGTTTGATGGGTATTCGGGATACATTGGCACGGCTTAACAATCATCAGTCAGACGTGAGCCACAACTATCGGGGGCGCCTTAAAGTCTTGTTTAAGGAAGCCATGAACCGAATTTCCGAAAACTGGCAGGATGGGACCTATGAGCAACTTCAAATTATCAACCCCGCGTTGGATAAGAAAATTCAGATGGCTGAAAATGATCTAAACGAAGTATGGAGATTATCTTTGGCTGGCCAGAAACCCATTGAAGATTTTAAGTGTGCTTTACAGGCTTGGGAAAGCCTTCATTACGACGCCATAGACACGGTAGGAGAATTCAATGGCCACTGATAAACAAATAGCCGCCAACAAAGCTAATGCACAACTCGGAGGGGTAAAAACAGTAATGGGAAAAAGTGCGAGCAAGTGGAACGCTCTTAAGCATGGGCTCCTCGCCAAGGAAGTTCTCATTGATACGGGGGATGGTAGGGAAAAGAGAGATGGATTTGAGCAGGTTCTTTCGGAGTTACATGCCCATTATGGCCCCGTAGGGATGGAGGAAGAGATTCTTGTCGAAGCAGCGGCCATCAATTACTGGCGATACCGCCGCGTTATTAAGCATGAAGTTGGGCTATTAAGGAACCAACTGGATGATTTCAAAGATTCGTATTTCAACCCCAAACCTAAATTGGCTGATTTATCGTCTTTTCAGAAAAATCAATTCCATGTTCAAGAAGAGCTGGAAGGTTTGGCCACTTGCGTAAAATTACTTGAAAGTGAACAACAAACAGAAGCAAACGATGTTGTTGGTATTTATGAAGAGAACGCTTCAATGGCCTTTGACTCAATCTTTAGGGGTGTTGTTTTGAGTAATAAAAAAATCCCGTGGCGCCCGGATTTTGGAAACCGATACCAAGAAGGTGAGACAGAGCCTCTCGCCATTTATTCCTATTTGATTGAGGAAGGATGGACGCCTGAAGAGATTCGAGCGGAACTGTTGAAGATAGCAAGAGAAAAACTGGAATCAAAGAACCGGGAGCATGCGGAGCTTAAAGCCGCTGATGATAGGAATCTCTCAAGAATTGAAAAACTCGGTTCTTTAGTATCCCAACAGGACATGGACCGTATTTTGCGATACGAAAAGACAATCTTGGGCCATTTTTTTAAGACACTTCATGAACTTGAACGAAAGCAACGGTTGAGATTGGGCCAAGCTGTTCCTGCTCCAATGGCTTTAGATGTTGATGTATCCCATCAGCCACCAGAATAAATTGGGTTCGTTTGGCAGATTTCACGTTTGAGGGATAGAAAATTGAGATTTTATTTTTCAAATTTGAAAATCTTGATAAGATTGCATTGAACTTATGAAAAGAATAATTCCCGTCGCTTTATTCCTCTTGCCCCTCTCCCTATTTGGACAAGATTGGTTTATCTTTAATAGCCCAACAGAATTCAAGAAGATGACCACAAAAGAGCTAATCGAAACTCTGAAAACAGATGAGAGAGACAGGAAACACAGGGCTTTAATAGAAATTAGAAACAGAGGGCCCAAAGCAAAAGAGGCGGTACCTGCTCTTGTTGAACTTCTTGAGTCAAACAACGTTAATTTCCGGCATTATGCTGCTGAAGCACTGGCTAACATCGGTCCCCCCTCAGAACCTGCAATACCTATTCTGGCTAATGGATTAAAAAAAGAGAACCATTTTGGTGAACGGAATTGGTATGGCCCAAACGTGGCTGCAGTGGCACTTTTGAACATCGGAACACCAGAAGCCATTAAAGTTCTTAAGGATTACTACTCAGGCAAAAACATTAATGACATCAATGAAAAAGGTGAAACACCATTAACTCACACAATTAAGAATGGGGATGGTGAAGGTCGTTACGTCAATCAGGTTAGAATCCTTTTGAAATTGGGGGCTGATGTCAACAAGAAAAACAAAGCGGGAGATGCACCTATAACTGTTGCTTATTATGAGAAAAACCTCGGGCCAGAGTGGGCAAAGGAACGATTATTTAAAGTTTTGCGAGAAGCAGGGGCAATTGAACCTGACAAGAAAACGAATTTCAATACATTGGGCTATCGTGAATACAAGAAAGGGAATTATAGAAAGGCAGAAGAATTATTTGAGAGGGCCATAAGATTGAATCCGAAGCATGTGTTGGCACACTACAATTTGGCATGCACAAGAGCCTTGTTACTGGAACAAGAAGGCGGCTATGAAATGGGACCAAATTATTTGGATACAATTATCAAGTCCGTTAAAAAATCTATTGAGCTAGACCCAAAACGAAAGAAAAGAGCCTTAGAAGACTCCGACCTCAGAGTTATCCATGGAACAATTTATTTCCGAGTCTTAAAAGGCGAATTGGACCTTAACTCTGACGCTATAATTATGAAATTAATTAAGGAACAACCATGGACGAACGATGATTCTTGTGGAAATTCAATGTTTTCTTCCCGCCTCATCTTTTCTGAAAACGGAGAGGTGAGGGCAGGATGTGGCAACATGGGGAAAGGACCAATAATCGGGACCAATTATAAGGTCGTTAACCGAAAAGTCATTGTGACAATGGATGATGAAGGTAAAAAACTTTCGCGAACCTTTTCTTTTATTTTCGATGGAATTGAAGCTCATCTTGAGGAAGAAATTAGCCAGTCTCTTGAATTTCAGCTTGGCGAGCTTCATGAGGAAGGACTCAAACAATGGTTGGAAGACTCATCATTTAAGGCACCCCCTCTTGAAGAAGTGAGGAGATTAATGGGTGAGAAACCGATTAACGGCAAAAATCTGACCATAGCTTTCAATCAGATGATTTACGATAAGGAACTTCATAAAAAATTCAGCAGCTATGAACACCCTTACCAGTTCAAAGAGGCAGTTAAAAAGGCCAATACTGAGTTAGAAAACACCCCAAATCCATCAAAGGAAAAAGTGGCCAAAATGAATCGTGAAATGCTTCAGAGTTTTTTCGACATAATGATTGTAAATCGCAAATACAATGTGTGGCATGAGAGAGACCACCTATTTCGAGAGCCCTAAATAACAAGTTGATTTCACAATCAGAAATTGAATTTGACCTTAAAAGTTCTGTCTTTTATGTAGTTAGGACCAAAATTTTGCCTAACGGCAAAATTGGTAGTGAGTTGTGGGTAGTGAGTTGTGAGTTGAAATCAGATTAGAGATGAGGAGTGTCATGACAAAATTTTTCTCTCACGACCCACAACTCACGACGGATTTTAGATTATGCCTAACGGCAAAATTGGTAGTGAGTTGTGGGATAGTTTTATTTCCTCTTCCCCCGAAAAAAATCCTTTAACAATTTCGCTGCCTCTTTTCCCAACACGCCCTTCACCACCTTCGGCCGGTGATTCAACTTTTTGTTCGGAATCACCTTTAAAACCGATCCGCATGCCCCCGCCTTTGGGTCTTTTGCCCCAAAGACAACAATCGGAATCCGTGCCTGAATTATTGCTCCAGCGCACATGGCACAGGGCTCCAATGTAACGTAAAGGGTTGTCCCCAAAAACCGTTCGTTTTTAATTTTCTTGATGGCTTTTTGAATCACCACCATTTCCGCATGAGCCGTGGGATCTTTCCTGGTTCGGGTGAGATTGTGTCCTTTGGCGAGAATATGGCCGTCTCTAACAAGAATCGCTCCAATGGGAACTTCGTCTTTGGAGAAGGCTTTTTGAGCTTCTTTAAGGGCGAGATTCATGCTCATGCTCCATTAACCTACCAAATTTGCCAAAGGCAAATTTACCGTGCCCAGCAGGATTTGAACCTGCGGCCTTCTGTTTCGTAGGCAAGCACTCCTTTGTTAGATCAGGTCGATGAAAATACTTGCCTACCAACATCTATCGACCATTTTCAAATTTAAATTTTCCAACTTATGGCCCAGTTTTGGGCCCAGTTTGGAATTGTACTTATTATCAGCCATCATCAACAATAAACAAACCGGGGGGTGAGCCTTTATTTGCTCACCGGTTCGGCCATTCCCAGCTCCTGGCGCAAGCGATGGACCCCAT
>MSYE01000185.1 GCA_002176905.1 bacterium F11
CTCATGCCCCACACACTTTTTTTCCATGGCAATCCCAGGATGACGGTATTGTATCGGGTGTCAATTAAGGATTGGTTATGAGCCAACTGGAGCTGGGGAATATCCAAATAGGAAAGAGTGGCCGGATTGGAAGTAAAGGTGTCAACACTCCCTTTTAAAGCAGCTTGATTGGCACCCAACGCCGCGATTCGGGCGCTCAATGGAACCTGCAAAAAGCCGGCGGAAATCTCCCCCACACTTTTGCTATCGGTCTGGGTGGCTCCCCAACAAGTGGAGAAACAGACACCCAAATAGAATAACCCCCAAAAAAGAACCCTTTTCCGGGGGACACAAATCATGCGTTTCATCACATTCAAGTGTGGGGATATCCCCCCTAGAAATCAACCCAAATTAGAAGAAATAAGGGGGCCTTTACATATCGTTACACATCGTTACCCACACAGGAGCCCACTTAGCCCACCCTTGTATCATGAATAAACCAACAGGGGGATCAAAATGAAGCGGGAAATCATTGAAAATGCGGTTTTTTTCACTGCCATTGTTATTTTGTCATTAATACTCGGCGTCTCGTTAATGGGAACAATTGCGCCTGTTTACGGAGCCGAATCCTGTCCGGCCGGGAGCGATCTAACGTGTGTCGAAGTCACGGAATGTGGATCGCTGAAGAAAACAAGCGAGCAAAAGCACCACAAGGTCACCTTTTTGTTAATGAACAATGTCTCTTCTGAAAAGGGATGTTTTGTCATGCAATCAACAAATTCGGTGTTGGATCTGAATGGATACACCGTGACCTACGACAAATACGGCGGGGTGCCAAATCCGGGATTTGAATTGAATGAAGCAGGAGAATCAGGAAGACACACCACTGGACCTCCGGCTGATTGGGATTTATCCGAAGCCCCTGGGGCCGAGCGACGAAGCACGTGGGAGATGACCCTGCTTGGGGAACATTATCTTTATGTTCCTCAACCCTCGAACAATTTTTCCCTTACTTCTGGATGGGCCACGCTTCCATCAGACACAAGATCCATGGCCTATTTTGTTCGGAAAGAGAAAACCTGGGTGAGTTGGTTTGTCTTTCAATTGGAGGTCCTCGACAAATTTAACCGTCGGATAGCGGGGAGCAGATCCAACTACGGATCCTATATTAAATTTAAAACGCCCTCAGTCGCGTCATATCCCGACCAACAATACCGTGTTAAGTTAACGTATATCTATCAAGACCATCCCCTTTGGGAACCCAACAAGGAGTACCAGATGGGCGAAATTGTCCGTCCCCTTATTCATACGGGAGCCGCCTACCGGCTTGAGGAAGTTCAAATAGATTCAAGTCGATCCGGTCCCACTCAACCGATTTGGAATGTGAGCGATACGAGCCTGGGGCAGACAACATGGGACTACCGAATAAAATGGGTTACCATCAGCACGACCACCGAAGAAGGGTATCCTCTTTGGAGTCCCAACACACCCTACCGTAACGGTGATATTGTTTCACCCAATCCTCCAACAGGAGCCGCGTTCAAAGTCGTCCTTTTGGCACCAGGCAAATCCGGATCAACCGAACCCGAATGGAACACCGAACTGGGAGGATTAACCTACGGAGATGGCGACATCACATGGATTACACGATCACAGGGAACAACCGAAAATCCATCGGCCTGGGCTCCCGACCGAGGCTATGGAATTAATGGCTCCTATGTCAGGCCAATAAATCCAACGGGATTTATTTATGCCCCCCACCGGATCCGGGTTGAGGAACGACCAACCTCGGGTTCTGTGGAACCCAATTGGACCCCAATTACGGGCAACGTCAAAACCGTCGATGGCATCATGAACTGGATCATTTATAAAGATACTGATTTTCACCTTGACGAAATCGATGTCCATGCCGAGGATCTTTATGGGATAACAGCCCGCTATGCCAATCAACGGGGAAAAATCACCGATGTCACCATTCGCAACGGAACCATCGTTCAAGGAGAGGGACGAAGTTATGAAGCAAGTGCCATTTTCATCAATGGTGTTCGAACAGGACTTGTTGAAAATGTTGACTTAAAAACAACAGGTCTTGAATCGAGTGCCGTTCATACGCAGTACGCGGATAACATTACGGTGAGGAACATCACCGCCCGTACCTTAACCGAACACAAGTTCAATCGCCACCAACTGGCCGCCGCTGTTGGTTTTTATCATTGTGATAACTCACAAATCCTAGATAGCGTTATTCATAGTGGTAGAGGATGGGGTGGCATCATTATGAACAAATCAAATGGGCTCGTTCGAGGCAACACGGTTTACACCGAATCCGTTATCACCAATCATTATGGGATTATTGCGGGAGGATCGAACCATCGTGTTCTTAATAATTCTGTTTATGCCAATCCAGGACAAGGAATGCGTCTCTCCGGAAACAACAACCTCGCCGAAGGCAATTATATTGAGATCCAAAGCGTTGCCCCCAATTGGGATATCAATCGTCTGAGTTTGGATGGTTTTCGAATGAACGACTACAACAATGAGGAAAGCAACCATCGCGATAACCAATTCATCAACAACACCATTGTCCTTTACGGAAAAAACAGCGAGCGGTTTGAACGGGGAGAACAAGCTTTGACTGGTATCTGCATTGTGAGCAATGCTCCCGGAAATGTGATTGGGGGAAATACCATTATCACGCACCGAATTGACCCGGAGGTGAAATTGGGTGGAATGGAACCCGGCTCCAACAAACATATGGTCCTCTACCGCGACAACACCATTGAAAGTGATCATGTCGGAATCATGATGGGAGGATATGGCAGTGTAGCGGTTTACAACAGTCGATTTGAAAATACGCGTTTCATTAAGGGAGCCAACGCGGGTGTGGATTACGCTGCCTTAGGATCCCGCGGCCCCTACACCATGAAAAATTCTTTTTTCTACAACACCACAATTGAAGGAGACGGATCTATTGAATACATCGATGATTACACATGGTTTCCGGAATCGACCTACCAGGTTACCTGGTCCTTGGACACCCGTGTTCAAAACGACCAGGGTCAAGCCGCCAACGCAGCCAACGTGACCATTGCCAATGGCTTGGGAGAGATCGTGTTTTCAGGTCAAGCCAACGGTGCCGGAGCCATCAACCGGCTGGAACTCCCGCAAGGGGACTACATTTCCAAACCCGAATGGAGGTTGGAATCCCTGAGCCCGTATACGGTTGTGGCCAAGTCCGGAAATTATTTTGCTAAAGAAGTCGTGAACTTGAATTCCCCACAAAATACTGTTGTCACCATTCCGACCGGACAATATCCAGACCACACCGTTACAGCCACATCGGAGCAAGGTGGGGTCATTTCTCCCAGCGGCCCTGTTCCAATTCAAGATGGTCACGATCAATCCTTCGACATCATTCCCAATGCGGGATACGTGGTTAAGGATGTGTTGGTTGATGGCGTATCCAAGGGCCCCTTAACCCAGTACCCCTTTGAAAAGGTAATCAGAGATCGCACCATTCACGTCTTGTACGAAGTCGATTTTGACAACATGAACACAGCGCCGAAGGTGACCGTCAACAAGTACGGACCCATCACCTTTCCTGTTAACCAGGTTTATCTGGATGCCACCGTCACCGATGATGGCCGTCCCAATCCTCCCGGAGAAATCACGATCAAATGGACCCAAGTGTTGGCTCCCTATGGCGGAATGGCGATTTTCGCGGATGATACCGTCGCTGCCACCACCGCCACTTTTACCGCGCCAGGGAAATATATTCTTCGGATTACCGCACACGATGGGGAACGTCCCACCCACAATAAAGTCACGATACATGTTTATTCGGAGGATTCACCGGCTCCGCCTCCCCCCAACAATTCCCCCAGAGCCATCATTGACGCCAATCCCCCCTCTGGGAACAGCCCCTTGACCGTGACCTTTGATGGATCTGGATCATACGATTCTGATGGTTCCATCCTCAAATATGATTGGAGGTTTGGTCCGGGCAAATCAGCCACGGGTGCCAGAACAACATATACCTTCGACCAACCTGCAACCTACGAGGTGGAACTCACGGTGACCGATGACGACGGTGCCAAAGGGACATCAAAGATCACCATCAGTGTCATCAATCCCAACAACGGAAACATTCCGCCTCGTGCAGCCATCCGGGCGGATAAAACCTTTGGACCCACTCATGTCCCATTTCAATTTTATGGAGACCAGTCAGATGATCCTGATGGAACAACCCTCTATTACTCTTGGAATTTTCAGGATGGAACCATATCGAACGAAATGAATCCCTCTCATACCTTCACGAAACCGGGAAACTATGAGGTTACCCTAATGGTGACCGACAGCCAAAACGATGTGGGAACCGCCAGTATCATGGTCACGATATACGGAGGTGCTGGATCAACCAATCCAGACCCAAAAGAAGAAGAAAAATTCATTAACAAATTCCATCTTCGGGATCGTCGCTTTGTGGAAATCCCCTGCGAATCATCGGTCCTCATCTTTAACAAAGAAGGCCATCTCATCCGCACCTTATCCTGCTTGGACAACACCACCCGCTGGTACGGAAAAAACGATAACGGAACCCTTGTGGCCTCGGGCCTGCACCTAATTCAAAGAAAAGGAAAAGTGGTTAAGAAGATGATGTTTATTAAATAGGAGATTGGAAATTGATTGAAAATTGGAAATTGAAATTTGGAAATTTTGCCTTCGTGGCGTTGCTCTCCCTTGGAATGATTTTCCTGTGTTCAACAGCAGCGTCGTCTGATGATGAAGGCTTGAATTGTTCGTTGCGTTCGGAGCGGATTGACACGCGGGTTGTGGTGACCTGCGGTGATGGCTCCTCGCTTGCTGATTTCAAATTGGAATTCGATGAAACATTTGGAGGTGGAATAACCTCTTTACAAGGCCCCAATGATACAGTCCATCCCACGGGTTTTGGTGACAACGCCGTGAACGCGCGCAACCTTTTTTATGTTCACTTTGATCCCGATGGCTCCATCAATTGGTTTTCGTTTAACCACGAAGAAAGCCAATCGGAAGTACTGGAGGAAAATGCGCTTCGAATTATTGTCCGGCAAATAACCCATCCGGCTTTAACGTGGAGTGACAATGTTAATACCGACATCACGTACGAATTTACCTATGCGATTTATGCCACGGGTGCCATTTATATTGATGCTGTCATTGAATTTGATCCCAACATTGATCCGACCCTGCGGTTGCGCTCCATGGGATGGGGGATCAAATCCAAAGGAACCTTCTCAACCGAAACCATTGATCCCTTTCAGTTAACCGATCCCGGAGGAGATTGGGAAAGAACCAATCCCGCCATGATGGTGAACGCGGCCGACAACGTGCCGAGTCTCATGTTTACCCCTTTTGAAGCCCTCCATCCGGACAATGGATACTTCAGTTCACAGTGGGGATTGTTTGATAAGACTTACCTTTTGCACAGTGTTGGAGTGGACAATGTAAGGCCGGGAGAGCGTGTTCACAACCGATTCTTCATGCGGATCAAACCAAACGGATTAACCGGCATCAATGGAAACAAAAGCGCCCTTCCTTATGCTTTGGATTTCCGATATCCCTCCTCCTTGGTGATGAATGATGGCGCGATCCAAGGAGGTGGATTTGATGAGGTTAATGGCGTCTACACGCTTCTTTCTCGTGATAACTTCGTGGACTTTGCGTTGGATGGCTCTGTTTATCGTCGGCACAAACCCCATTTCTCCTTTTCTCAATTCACGGCTGACATTCCCCCCACTCTTATAATTAACGGCGTCACAAAAAATCTCCATGCTGATTATGCAGCGACCAAAACAGACGCCAACACCCTTCTTCTGGGACTTTACGACGATATCGACCGATCGGTTCGAATCACGATAGGCGAACCCTCTGGTCCCGTTCCTCCGGTCGTGGAGGCAGGACCCAATATAACAGTGACCTTACCCGACGTGGCCCAATTAAGACCCAACATCTCGGATCCAGATACACCGTTTGAGCAACTTACGTTTCAGTGGATCAAGACGATTGGTCCCGACGGGATTGTTATCACCAATGCAGAATCCGCCAACACAAATATTCGGTTTACGTATGCGGGTGATTACACATTTAAGCTCACTGTCTATGATGGAACAAACACCGCAGAAGACAGGATTCGGATCATGGTCCTCGATGAATCCGGCCAGGTTCCCACTGAGCCGGAGGAAAGAAAGAAATTTAAAAACTTTTTTTATCCCCTGCAAAACGAACATGTGGAAATTCCCTGCAAAAGGGACCTCATCATCACCAACCGAAACGGCGATCAGGTCGCTCATCTCGCCTGCGAAGGTGCACTCCAATCCATGGCCAAAGGAGACGATGAAACGCTTGGCAAAGCGCAGTGGAAAGGGAGAAACGGTAGAGGGGAGTTCATCGCGGCCGGCACCTACACCATCAAGGAGCAAAACGAAACCGAACCCAGAAAGGTGGTAATCCTCAAATGAGAAAAACGGTTCGCAGAGTAGGAGTAGGAGTAGGGGTCAGACGTCTAGTGTACAGTGACATACCTCTCTATCGAGTAAGAATCCCCGAAAAGTATTCCGATCCATTAAATCCAAAGAATCTGTTTTTTTGATTCCATTAAGAGCCAAATAAACTGAAAATCAAATCGGAACGTGAGGCTTTTGAAAAGACGGGTCAAATCAAAAGTCTGCCTGAGGCTTTCTGGAGATGACTGTACACTAGACGTCTGACCCCTTTTATAGATATTGTGACAGGTGGGATAAATATGTTTTCCAAGGAAGAATAGAGATATCTTCCAATTCATAAGGATGGGGAACTTGAGCAATAACATGACAGGGAACGTCCGGATGTTCTGATTTAAAAGAGCGAAGTCCCGATAGATGTGATCCCGTTACACGAACCGTGCTTTTAATTTCAAAAGCTCCTCTTATCTTTCCGTGTTTTTCAATTATCAAATCTACTTCGGCTCCGTGATTGGTTCGCCAAAAATGAAGATTGGCTTCGCTCTTTTTGTAGTGGAGAAGGGCATTGGTTTCATAAATAATCCATTGTTCGAACAATTTTCCCTTGAGGACGGGATCAACTCCTCCCGTTAACCTTTTTAAAATCGCATTGGTAATGCCATTATCGGCGAAATAGTATTTTGGCTGGGCACTCAATCGTTTTCGCACACTCTTTCTCCACGGATTTAGCCGAATTCCAATTAACGTGTCTTCTAATATTTCATAGTAAGATTGGACGGTCTTTGTGGACAAAAGACTCTCACTCGCAATATTTGAAAAATTGATAAGCTCTCCCACCTGACTCGCAGCGATATCAAGAAACTTTGAAAATCCTCCTAAGTTTCGGACAATCCCTTCGCTTTGAATCTCTTCTCTAAGATAGGTGTGGACATAAGCGGATAAAATCTCTCGTTTCTCTTCTTTTGACTTTCCTAAAATGGAGGGGAGGGTTCCAAAAAGCAACGCTTCATTCAAATTGAAATGATCCTTTATTTCTTGGTGGACAAAAGGAAACAAAAACCGTTCAACAGCTCGACCTGCCAACAGATTGGCTCCGCCTCTTTTTATTTTCCGTGCACTTGATCCAGTCAAAATGAACTGGCAGCGGGTATTTTGAATCAGATAGTGAACTTCGTTGAGCAATTGAGGCAGTCTTTGTACCTCATCTATGAATATTGACCGCACCCGGTTTTTCTCAATTTGGTGGAGAGCCTCCAGGCGAAAAAGCCCCGGCTCTTTGGCGTAGCGATAAAAGGACTCACTTAAAAGAAGATTCACCTCCCAAATCTTTTGTCGGAATCGAGAATGCACCAAGGTGCTTTTTCCCGTTTGCCGTGGACCAAATAAGAAAAAGGAGGTTGAAGAGGGAAGGGAAATCATTCTGTTTATCATACTCCATAATTGTACGGTATTTATGGAGTTATGTAAATAGAAATAAATAGCATAAATAGGGATCAAATCTCACCATGCGACATTTTCAACAAACGGAATAAAATCTCCGAAAATTATTCCCCCTCCTGAATATTTTTCTCTTTGTCAAATCTTGATCTGAAGTTATCAATCGCTAAAACACTTTATAAACACGAGGGCTTTTAAATTACTCTCCAAAAAGTCCATTTCCAAACGAGGCTTGGCCATTTTGTTGTAATGAATGGACTAAAACCAAAGCATCGGTTTATAAGGAGAATAAATTGAGATTAAACTTATTTGGCGTTGGTATTTCATTTCTGATTTTGTCGAGCTTCGCTTTATTATCTTTTGCGGAGGTTAATGTTCAGTGGTCCGAAGCTGATAAGCATTATGGTGATTATATCCTCCAGGGAACTGCCCGTTTCTCGGTTTCACCTGATGGAAAAATAGGAACCTTAGAAGGAATGAGATTTGTCGAAGAAGATGGGTTAAAGTGGAACTTCCCACCCGTCGCATTTAGGCGGCTTCCCTACAACACACCTCCCTACGAAGAATGCGCCGGAATTACTTGTCAAAACTATGTTACTTCAGATCTCAATTATGTTGCGTACCGTTGTCGGGGAGAAGCAAATTGTGTGAATTATTTTGCAAATCCTCAACCTGGAGATGGCATCCGCTATGGTATGAACATCAAGTTTACGAGAGAAAATGCCAATTCGACCCACGGCCTGGCAAAGATCCGCGTTATTGGACCGGGATATAATTTTCCTTTTGTCTCAAGAAAAATCTCCAGTGAATTTCCTGAATCAACGGCACCTGATTTTAATGGGGATTTACGCGTCGATGCAAAAGATCTTAATATCATTGCGCGCAATTGGAAGGGGACAGGAAAATCATTCTCTCAAGGGGATGCCACAGGTGATGGGATCGTCAATGCCGCCGATCTCAACAAAATTAGTGAATATTGGCATCGGTATTAAAGGTCATAGGAGACGTTCATTAGGAGCCCCCTGTAAACAAAAATACGATTTCCAGAGAAATAGGGGTCAAGTCGTGAGACTTGACCCCTATTCTTTTTCTTATTGATTAAATCCACATCACATTCTTAAGTCGTTTTTACGCCCCCCGCCGTTACATATCGTTACATATTGTTACCCATACAGTCCGTCGTTTCCCCTACCCTTGACTCATGTGGTTTAAAAAATACCTGATATCGACACTCTTTGTTTTCCCGACCTTCCTTCAAGCTGGGACCGTTGGGGATTACTACATGAACATGGATGGGGACCACGCCAATGTGTGGACCTTTGGCGTTCCTTTCGACCGTCGCCCTCTGTACGAACGGTTCCCCGACCTTCAAAAATTATATTGGGGAAAAATCTACAATCGGGTGGATCCCAATAAGGTTATTGTTGGAAATGCCTCCGTGCACTACGGCGTCCATGCGTTAGACGGAACATTGGTTAGCGTGGTTCGTGGAGGGGCTATGCGCTCCCAAGAAGGCGCCGACACCTTTTACAACCATTACATCAACAATCACGCCTTCTGGTACCCGGAAGCCCAAGACCATGATCTGATCGATCGGTTTCATGCCATGACACCCACCGTCAACGTCTCTCAGGGTTCATCGGGATCTGAAGAAGATGAAGTGGACCGGTGGTTTCAAGCTTTGGATGCCTTTGATTCGGCCACCAAAATCCGGCTCAAAGAAACAAAACTTTTGATGCCCACCATTCAAATGATTTCCCGCCGAGTCCGCGTGAATTCGGATGAAGAATATCTCAGTCACTTGGCTCACCCAAGTGCTTTTGATGGCACTTATTATAATTCTCCAAACACACCACAAAATGAAACGGCCGAGGCGATACGCCTAACCACCGCCACCAGGGAGATGGCTGGGGAAATGACGGCCAATACCATTCCCCCTATGATTCAGCTAAAGGTGATCGAAGAGAATTTTGGGGGCCATGTCGGAGTTGATTTCTTTATTGATCAATCAACTTACACCGATGTGATTCCGGAGAAAGCCTATACGACCCCTGTTTCCATTTCACGTATCTGGCGAGGACGCGAATACACCAAGCGAATGGTGGTGAGTGCAGAGGACTCCTATGATGCCAACGGTCGTACTCTCACAGAATACCGCTGGGTGGTTTTGCGAGGCGATGAAAATCACGTTCGCATTACTCCTTTAAATCCAGAACACACGCGAGTGGCAATCGAAATCGACTACCATACAACGGCCCCGATTCCAGATTCATTTTCAGGAGGAACGCCTCGTATCAGCAACATGGTTGTCATAGGGATTTTTGTTCACAATGGCGTATATTATTCAGCTCCCGCTTTTATCACCTCCCATACCTTGGCCAAAGAAGAGCGAACCTATGACGTACCCAACAAGCGTCTGACGAAAATCCGCTACACCTCAGACCATTACACTGCCAAGTATCTTATGCTCAATAAAACCTGGGATACAGACACCTATTACTACGATACCAATGGAGATCCTTTGGGATGGATCCGCCAACGTGGTGCGGATAATTTTTCATTTACCAAGGAGGGTTTTCAAGTCATCGATGGAGACATTTTTGGAGAAGTCCGCCAAGTCCAGAGAGTTCGTTATCAAAAAAGCAGATGGCATCCAACCTTAACTTGGGTTCCTCTGGGCGATCCTTTTATTTATGGAGAACCGGACACCACTCCCCCAAACGTTTCTTTTATCATCCCGGAACAGGGGGATGAAATCAGAGGAACCTCTTGGAACATCATCGTTTCAGCAACGGATAACTGGGGGATCGATCAAATCGAATTATTTATTGGCAACATATCCTTGGGTGTTCAGGATTCCTCACCAGCCAATTTCATTTTTGATACAACCACTTTTCCGGATGGAACCTATACCTTACGCTCTGAAGCCACCGACCGCAACACAAATGTAGGATCTCAGGCAATTAACATTACAATCCGCAACACGCCGATCACGATGGTGCCACAATGGGGACGTTTTGAAGTGGTTCTTCATGATGATATTCCGTCAGGAAATCCCTTTGACGTGGAACTCTGGGGTGAATTCACCAGTCCCAGTGGACGAACCTTAAAGCAATTGGGTTTCTATGCGGGAGACGGAACCTGGAAAATCTACTTTATGCCCGATGAAGACGGAGATTGGTCCTACACAACCTTTTCTCCTGAGAATCAAGAAGACGGGGATCCCGATCTCATAGGAGACGGAGATTTAAACGGCCAAGAAGGAGAATTTCGGGCTTACAAGTCTTATATCGAACCACCGCTGGAAAGAGGATCCACAGAGGAAACCAAAAATCAATGGGTAACGCCCGATGGCACATATAAATTCCCATTGATTTGGGCTGTTCCCCATATGTGGGAATTTCGCGCAGCCTCTTTCGACGATTGGGGAGGGGAAGGTCCTGTTAATAATAGTTCTATTATTCTTGATGAAATCAGCCAGGCCAAAGAGGCGGGCGCTCAATGGCTGGGAATTCAAAGTCTGGTTCTTCCTTCGGGAGATAAAAGCCATTATTTTTCAACTGCCCCCGCTCAACAAGACGCGCTCCCCTATATGATTGGACAAGAAGGGGATAAATTTCACATCCCCTTCTGGAACAATCTCAATGACAAATTGGAAATGGCCCGGTGGGAAGGCATAGGGATGTACCACATGTTTTTCGGTAACATCAAGGATGAACCCGATCGCAATGGCATTGGGCCGGGCTCGGCCGCCGAAAAACGATTATTCCGATATGCCTTGGCTCGGCTAGCGCCTTATCCAAACGTGTTGTGGGATTCGGGGATCGACATCGAATATTATCGGGGTAACCGCGCGAATCCTCCCAATCCCCCTTGGGACTCAGAGTTTCCAGCCTGGGTCGATGGCTTTGTGGAATACTTTAAGCGAAACGATCCCTGGCATCACCCGGTCTCAAGCCGCGACAGTCCAGGTCCCATCTCATCGCTTGAGACATATCGATCAAAAGGTGGAGAATATCCGCAAAATCGCATGCATCTCGTGAATAATTTCAACAGTTCTGAAGTTCCCATCGCTTTCACTGATCACTACCGTCCTGGTATCTCCAGGGGAGAATGGACCAACGACCGGATCCGAAAATATCTTTGGCGACTATCTTTATCAGGTCCCCAGGGAGCCTACGCCGATTACGCCCAAGGACTGTTTGTGAAATCCTCTCATACCGATGAGACCTTTGATCCCCCTGCGAATGCCGAACAAATCCTCGCCAACGGGGTAACCTACATGAAAAACCTCACCCAATTTTTTAATAACGAAATCAAATGGGGCTGGAATAAATTGCAACCACGGGATGGCGCCCTAAAAGATGAAGCGGGAAATCCCGTTGATCGCAATTACGTTATTCTCACAGCCTCCATTACCAAAGAATACGTGGTCTACTCCAGCACAGGCGGTACCTTTGGTGTGAATTTGACCGGTGCGGAAACACTGCAAATGCGCTGGTACAATCCTCGGACCGGTCTCTTTGAAGGAGAAAGCATAACTGAAGGCGGAGATATTGTTACCTTCACGGCCCCCACCAGCGGAACCAACGAGGATTGGGTTCTCCACCTCTATGATCCCAATGTTCCTGATGCATCTCCTCCCACCGCGGCTGCCGGTCCCGATCAATCCGCTAACGAACTCTCTCCCGTTACGTTGGATGGTCGTGGATCCTTTGATCCGGACGAAGATCAATTGTCCTTTACCTGGATTCAAACGAGAGGAACACCCACGGTCACGATTCGCAATGCCAACACAGAGCTGGCCTCCTTTGATGCCCCTGAAGTCTCTGTCAACACACCACTGACTTTTCAACTTTCCGTTTTTGATGGGACCTTTACTGATTCCGATGAAGTGGTCGTTACGATTGTTCCCACCCTTTCCACCAATCATCCGCCGATAGCCGCGGCCGGATCTGATCAGAGTGTTGATGAACGAACAACGATTACTCTCGATGGCCGCGGTTCGAGCGATCCAGATGGAAATCCGTTGACTTACATCTGGACGCAGATTGAGGGGACACCAATCGTCTCTCTCAACAATCCCAATACTGCGCAAGCCAGCTTTGAGGCTCCCGATGTTTCCGAACATACATCCCTTACCTTTCAACTGATCGTCAATGATGGTCGGCTCGATTCCAATCCCGATATTGTGGTAATAACAATTCGACACATCAACCGGCCTCCCGTCGCGGCAGCGGGGGAAGATCGCACCGTTAACGAACAGACCTTGGTCATCTTGGATGGACGGGGGTCAAACGATCTCGATGGAGACGAATTAAGTACCACCTGGACTCAAACAAATGGAGACTCCGTGGGACTCCTTGAGATTGTGGACTCAGGGCGCGTCTCCTTTACCGCACCTGATGTGGACGTCAATACTC
>MSYE01000186.1 GCA_002176905.1 bacterium F11
TCAACATGCGGTGATTTTCAAGCCAGCCGCATGACCCTCAAAGTCAAAAAAGACAAAAACGCGAATTTGCTTGTACCCTGAACGGCTCGGGCTTGGCCATCGGGCGAACCTTCGCCGCCATCTTAGAAAACTTCCAACAAAAAGATGGCAGCATAATCATCCCCAAAGCCCTGCAACCTTATTTTGGGGCCGCGGTCATAAAGGCTTAGATTTCTTCTACCTCTCATGCGCATGCGCGATCGCTTAACACTTTTATCGCGCGCGATAAAATCGATAGTCGATCGCGATCGCGCATGCGCATGAGAGGAGGAAGAATGTCCTTGAAAAAAATGTTTCTTATCGCCACTCTGCTTCCGTTTCTTCTGACGGTTTCTCCTTTTGCTAAAGAACGCCCTCAGCGGCGGTACAAAATTCGGGATCTTGAATCAGCCCAGATAGAGATGGGGAAGCATAAGAAGACTTGGTGGCGAAAAACCGAGCGGATTCTTTTGGCGGTGGGAACGTTGGGGCTTATCTTTTGGTTACCAGGATCCGGTTATCGGTTTTCGCTTCGAACAGATAATGTGCGTGTGGAAATCGGAAAGGGTGCTCCTTCGAACTGATCTTCCTACCTCGCTTGCGAATGCGAGGGTGCTTCACTAGATCCAGCCAAGGATAACTTTTTTCACTTCTCCAAAATCCCGGCACACATAATCTGCTCCCGAAAAATCTCCCCTTTCCGACAACGCGTGCGGAATGGCCACGCATTTTAAGCCGGCGGCTTTTGCGGCGATGACACCACGTTCAGAATCCTCCACCACCATGCAATCGGGTTTTTTTAGATTCCACTTTTCTAGCGCAGTGAGATAAGCATCGGGATAGGGCTTGGGTTTGTTGAATCCTTCTCGGGTGAGCACAAAATCAAAATAGGGGAGAAGTTGGGTGGATTTGTGAATCTGGTCAAAGTGTTCTTTCAAAGAAGAGGTGACAATTCCCATTTTTACTTTGGATTTCAAACCCTCCAAACAGTCTCTTATCCCCTTTCGCATGTTGACGGGTTTGCTGATGAGTTCTGTATAACGCTGGTTGCGTTTTTGGCGAAGGTTCTCCCATTTATCGGATTCGGGCTCGGTTCCCATTGCCAGGTTTATGACACTTTTTCCTTGTTTGAGGGATACATCAGCAAACATATCCTCGGAAAGATGAAATCCCACTTCTGCCAAGACTTCTTTTGAGGCCTGGTAATACAGGGGCTCGGTTTCAACCAAAACGCCGTCGTTATCCCAAAGAATTGTTTTCATTTTATGATGATACCACCGCGGGAAGGGATTTTGCCAAGGAATCCCGATAGAGGGTTTTCAGCTCCACCCGACCCAAATGGGGAACCGGTTGTTCTTTTCTGGTGCGAACAGAAAAGGTGGCTCCAATTCGAAAACGCCGGTTCAAATATTCGGCCAACTCAAGTCGCGAAACCGCTCGTTTGGCGGTGATATGACGAAGACCACAAATAGAGGAACGGGAATAATCCAGAATCCGATTGGCCAAATCCTTGGCCCAGACAACAGACCGGAATTCGTCTTTGACAATGGTGAGTGGAAGCCCTTTTTGTTTTCGATAGTGAAGCCAATTGAGATGTCCGGTTTTCTGTGTGGCTCCCGGCCCAATGGCCAATCCAACTCTTAAGACCAAACTGTTGGCACGCTTTAAAATTTTCTGCTCGGCCAAAACCCGTGTTTGACCGTAAACCGAGATGGGAGCGGTTTTTGATTTCTCATCAAAGGGAGTCAGGCCCCCTCCAAAAACATGATCAGAAGAAATATAAACCAACCGCACAGAATCCGGCAAATAGGTCAACAAATGGTCAATTCCTTTCACATTGATGTGATGAGCCCAATCCGGTTCGTCTTCACATTTGTCCACATCGCAAATGCCACCACAATGAATGAGGAGCGCAGGGCTCTCCTTTAAAAACAAGGTCTGATATGCCGCTTCCTCTTCCAGATTGAACCGGTTCCACTTTTTGTGGGAAGGCAGACGGGCATGGGAATTACAAAACGGGACAAGTTTCTTTTTTTTATCCGCCAACATGAGATTCCAACCGATCACGGAGGTGGCGCCAAAGAGAAAGGTTTTCTTTTCCATTTTCATTCTGCCCCGTCGAAGGCTTTTTGATAGGCCGCGAGAACGTCTTTCCCAAAACAGGTTAAAAATACTTCTTGGATGGTTGTATTCTTGGAAAGAAAACGAGACGTTTCTCCAATGGCAATCTTGGCTGCCTTTTCGAGAGGATAACGATAAATACCACAACTGATGGCGGGGAAGGCAATTGTTTTTAGTTGGCGCTGATGAGCCAGGGTGAGACTCTCTCTGTAACATGACGCCAACAAATCCGGTTCTCCTTTTGTTCCTCCTTTCCAAACAGGACCCACCGCATGAATCACATGTTTGGCGGGAAGATTGTATCCCTTGGTGATCTTGGCTTGTCCGGTTTGGCAACCGCCAAGGGTTTGGCATTCTTCCAATAACTTGGGGCCAGCTGCGCGATGAATGGCGCCATCAACTCCTCCTCCACCCAAAAGCGAGGTATTGGCCGCATTCACAATCGCATCCACTTTTAGGGTGGTGATATCCGAATCAATGATCTTTATCTTATCCTTCATCCCTCTTCTCCCTGCAAGGTCACCACCATTTCACGGGACCCCCCGCGGTTGCGGTGTTCACAGAAATAAACTCCCTGCCACGTTCCCAAGTTGAGACGGCCATTTGTAATGGGGATACTTAAACTCGATCCCAGAATCACGTTTTTGAGATGAGCGGGCATATCGTCTGAACCCTCTAGAGTGTGGACAAAATAGGGAGCGCCTTCAGGAACCATCTTATTGAAATGGGATTCCATGTCGGTTCGCACATCCGGATCAGCATTTTCATTTAAGGCCAAAGACGCGGAGGTGTGCTGAAGAAAAAGATGGGCCAATCCTTTTTTGATCTCTTTAATTTCTGGAATTTGGCGCACAATCTCATTGGTCACCAAATGAAATCCACGCGGTTTGGTCGATAACGTTATTTCTTTCTGAATCCAAATCATTTTCACCTCTTGTTTCTGTTCGGAAGTCATTTTAATTAATCGGTGCGGGATTGACTTCAAAATATTTAAGCCGTATTCTCACCTCCATGAAAATGTATCTTCAAACCTTTTTCTCCTGGATCAAAGGGCACTGGATCCAATTTGACAAATCTCCCAGAAACATCTATTTCCTCCTTAAAAAACACCGGAATGTGGTTTTCTTTTTGGCGGGATTCCTATTCGATGCCATCACCATCGACCGCATCGATGCCTGGACGGATATCACCATCCAGATTGTTTACCTCGCGGGTTTAAGTTTCCTCCTGGTCTATCAATACCGTGCCAACAATGGATATTGGACTCCTCAGAAACCATGGCTTAACCGACTTTGGCAATTCAACGTGGAAGCCCTCCACTTTCTCTATGGAGGCCTTTTAAGTGCGTACGTCATTCTCTATTTGAAAAGCACCTCTGGGGCCAGAACCTTCATCTTTCTTCTGTTGCTGATCTTTCTTCTCATTATTAATGAAATGCCCCAGATTCGCCGGTTTGGATACCGGCTCCGCTTGGGACTTTATGCGTTTTGTGTCTCATCCTTTATGATCTATTTTGTGGCCATCCTCATCGGACGAATGGGCCAATGGATCTTTTATTTATCCTTGTTGATTTCGGTGGCCCTTGTATGGATGATGGCCACCCTTCTGGCCGCCAAAGAAGAAAACAAAAAGAAAAGCCGAATTCGGTTGTTTCTCCCCGCAGGGGGTTTGTTTGCCTTGCTGATTGTTCTCTACCAGTTGCGTTTGATTCCGCCTGTCCCTCTCTCTATTCAATACCAAGGCATTTTTCATCATGTCTTAAGAAACGACAATATTTTTCGGCTTCGCTATCCCAAGCCCCCTTTCTACGCTTTTTGGCGAAAAGATTCGCAGCCCTTCATGTCCCGACCCGAGGACAGCATTCACTATTTCACCCGCATCTTTGCGCCCTCTCGGTTCAAAACAAAAGTGAAAGTTCGGTGGGAGTTTTATGATGAAAGAAAAAAGAAATACATCACCACTGACGTGATCCCACTGGAGGTGATCGGCGGCCGAGCCGAAGGATTCCGGGGATACGTGAACAAATCAAATTACGACCCCGGCTCTTGGCGGGTCTCAACAGAAACCCAGGTCGGACAGACGGTAGGCTACGTCAAATTTCGTGTCAAACCCGACAACCCCAAAAAACAACGAACCTGGGTTGATCTCAACATGTAAATGCGAAACACCTCTCTCCTTTTTTTCTGTGCCATTTTCCTGGTGGGATTGATGGGAAACCTTAGAGCACAACCCCACCGGAAACCGGAATGGAACGTGGGCGTTGGGGCAATGTATTTGAATCGCCCTTATCGGGGAGCGGGAGACCGATTTATTCCACTTCCCATTTTGGCGTATTGGGGACCACGATTTTCTCTTTTGGGACCCCGGGCAGGATACAAACTCATCCGACGTAAGGCGTTGTCTTTAACCTTCACCACCGCCTACCGTTTTGCGGGATACGATCCGGATGACAGTCCCTTTCTCCAAGGGATGGAGAAGAGAAAAGACACCATTTCGATCGGCCTCACCGCAGGATATTCCTTTTCGCACCAAATTAAGACGGAACTCCGCTATGAAATGGACGCACTCAGTCGAAACCATGGGAAACAGGTGACATTGGAGATCTCCAAATCCTTTCAACGCCAAAGATGGTCGGTGTCACCTTCGGCGGGGTTGGTTTACCAAGACGCGAACCTCACCGACTATTATTACGGGGTCGGCCCGGCAGAAAGCCGATCAAACCGACCAGCCTTTGGAGGAAAAGACAGTCTGAATCAGACCCTGGGTCTGAGCCTGCGGCACCGCCTTAATCAGCGGACCACCCTCATGGCGGGGGTGACGCTCGAATATCTCAATCAGAAAATCACGGACAGCCCCATTATCAACAAAAACCATCGGAGCACCACCCGCGCGGGACTTTTGTATCGATTCTAAACACCCATTCAAAATTTCTTAAGATGGTCGTTATGGAATTAACGGCAACCGATCTCCTCGCCCACAAAAACACAGTTCATGTGTTGATTTTTGTTGTGGGAATCCTCGCCCTTCTTGTCATTGAGCGTTTTTTCCCAAGGCGTCCGTTTTATTTCTCACGAATGGTTCGTATCTTGAACAACCTGGGCTTATCGTTCTTAAACAACATTCTTCTGCAAGTCGCCTTTCCTTTTCTGGCGGTGGGGGCGGGTTTTTTTGCGGTCAAAAATGGATGGGGCCTTTTTCAGGTGTGGGCTGGTCCGGGTTGGCTCGAACTGATTCTGGGCCTTCTTCTGCTGGATGTCCTGATTTACGGGCAGCACGTGGCGTTTCATTTGTGTCCACCGCTTTGGCGATTGCACCGGGTTCATCACGCGGATTTGGATTTGGACGTGACAACTGGCATTCGCTTTCACCCGCTTGAGATTCTTCTTTCCATGGGATTGAAAATCGGTTTCATTCTTCTCTTGGGAACACCACCCTTAACGGTTTTTCTTTTCGAATTGATCCTAATGGTCTGCTCCATGTTCAATCACGCCAATCTGAATATTCCTGTTGCTTGGGACCGCTGCATACGGCTTGTCCTCATTACCCCTGACATGCACCGCGTGCACCATTCCCTTCATCGAAGTGAAACCAATTCCAATTTCGGCTTTAGTGTCCCCTGGTGGGATCGCCTGTTTCACACCTACAAAGCCCAACCCCAAGACGGCCACCTCCACATGCGTATCGGAATCGAGCTCTTCCGCTCCCCCCGTTGGCTGATCCTTCACCGTCTCCTCATCGAACCGTTCCTTAACCGAAAAAAGTAAAATAAAAGGATACCAAAACGGACCGAACCCATTTCTTCGAACATGATAACAGGTTCTGACCGACCTGCCCGGCAGGCAGGTTCGGATGAAAGTTGACGGATTGGCCGTCAACATGGCCGTAAAGAGTTGTAAAGCCTTACAATGACTTACTTTTAATGTGGTTTTATGTCTAAGAACTCAATTATTCTTCTATTGATCTTAAGTTTTGCGCCTCTTAAAACTTACGGCAAAGACTTAGGGGATAGGTTTTCCAAGCCATTCGGGTTTGAACTTGGAAAAACCACACTGCTAAAAATTCGCAATAAACTTGGTGATGCCAAGATACATGAAAAAGGCAATGCTGCCGCTTATACGGCAACGATTTGTTATTCATCGAAAAATAACGAGGTAATTGAATTTAAATCGGGTGAACTTGGACATTGGAATCTCGGGTTTAACGCATATTTGCTACGGAACAAACGGGCCAAAGGTGAAATGGAATGCGGCGAATTACCGAAGGCTTCCATGGAATCCAAGAACATTAACATTGATGGATTAATCCTTGGGATAACGAAGGATAAGCTAATCGAAGTAATTGGGTCCGAACCAAGGATTGAAAAAGATACTTTGTATTTCACATTTGATTGGCAAAGGGATATGACAAAAGACGAGAAAGAAAAAATGAAGAAGCAATGGCCGGATATGCCTCCCGGTGCAAAATATGATGTTTATGTTTCCATTAAAGCCAAGATAAAAAATAACCGATTAGTTGAATTAACCGTTTGGAAATCGGAGACTTTTTAAAAGGTCTTTTTAAATGGCAACTAATTTTGGAGGAGTGCGTGAGTGGTTGAAACGGACGGTCTTGAAAATTAAAAAACGGCTAAACCTACCGCACTTTTACGTCGTGGTGACTGAGACTGAGTTAGACTGATTTGGATGGAAATTGACAGGTTGGCCGTCAACGAGGCCGACAAGAACTGTCAACATATGGGTTTCCCTAAATTTTTGATAAACCCTAGCTTTCACTAGTTAATTAATAGGGAAATCGGGCTTATTTTAGGAGAGATGGCTGAGCGGTTTAAAGCGCACGCCTTGAAAGCGTGAGTACCTTAACGGGTACCGGGGGTTCGAATCCCTCTCTCTCCGATTTCATTTTTTCTCAAGGTGCCACTCTTTATATTTGGTTTTTTTCTGTTTTTGTTATAATGAATTCCCTTCCATATCAGTTTGCCTTTTCCCTTACATAATATCCCCCTCTAGAATATCACCCCTCCAATTGGAGGTTTCGATGCCAAGACCAAAGCGCCTTTTTTCTCCGGATATGGCTTACCACATCATTTCTCGTGGAAACAACCGGCAACCCTTGTTTCGACAGTCCCATGATTTTGACCTTTATCTGGAATTCCTTGGTTCCTTAAAAAAGGAGTATTCCTATCAGCTCTATCATTACTGCCTTATGACCAATCATGTGCATCTTCTCATGCGGTTTCACACCTTTCATGCCTTCCAAAAGGTCCCCCAAAGGCTCAATCTGCTTTACGCCAAACACGTTCATCGCGCATACGGTCACGTGGGCCATGTTTTTCAGGATCGGTTCAAAAGTCTTCCTGTTACAGATAACACGTACTTACTGGAATGCGGTCGCTACATCGAGCGCAATCCCCTTCAGGCGGGCCTTGTGGACCAGCCAGAAGATTACCGGTGGTCCAGCCATGCCTTTTACCGACTGGGACGGCCAAACCCTTTAATTACATCCAATCCTATGGTTTTGGATCTGGCGCATTCCGAAGAGCAACGGAAGGTACTCTATGGCGTGTATGTTTCAACAGATAGACCATATGACCATGTGGTTGAAAAGGCCTTGTTGGGAAAGCTGCGGTTTCTCTGAAAACTGGCACCTTAAGAACCGATACACAAGTCAAACATTCTCACCATTCTCATCTTGACCCCCTTTGCTTTAAATGGTTTTCTTTAGATAACAATCATTGAATCATTGAGGAGTATTTAATATGGGTTTAGCAGAGAAAAGAGCTGTAAAAGAATTCCAAGACGGGGCCTTTCCCGGCCTGAAAAAACAGATTGACGAAGCCGCAGGATTTGATGTTCCTTTGGACGTAAATTGGGATAGCCTTGGGGTAGAAGGGCTCGCCCATTTATACGCAGACGCTTTTGAAAAAGTGTATTTCATTCCCGTCATTGAGGCTCTTAAAAAGATCTGCGCAGACGACATGGGAAAAGAAGCCCTTAAAGGGAGCCTTAAAAATATCGTTCTCTCCAACACCGAAGACAAATCTGGTGAGGCAGGGATTGGTTACGAAGGCGGAACATTGAAAATCGATCACAAGCCAACGACAAACATTGGTGATGTTTCCTTGCGAACAAACGCCATTGTCAAAAAACTGGAAAGCGCCCTTTAATAGGATCAGCCTATGTTCACCAATGATTTAATCTCCAGGCTTCCGGCTCGGACAGTAGAAAAAACTCTCAGAAGCCTCTGTGAGCTTTCTAAGAAAAAAGAAAAAAACACAAACACCTATCTTCCCCAGACAACCTTAGGCCTCAGCAATGGTGCCCAAATCAAAGGCTGGCTTATCGATGCTGTTTTCGAAACATCCAAAGGTCCTTCCGTCGTACTCTCATTGGACGACGGAAGTGGAAAACCAAAAGACACGCTTGTGTATATCGACATGGCTTCCATCTCCATGGTAGCCGTCCACAACGTGGGAGAAAGTCTCGTCCACTTCTCGGAAGGGATCATTGACCCCATTGACCTGGCTGTTGCCCCTGCTTCGTTGGTCCTGAAACGGTCCCTCGAAGACATCTCCCCACTTCTCTCTGAGATGATCGGGAAAAAGGTGACACTGTCCGTTGAAGCCAATTCTTTCCAATGGGAGCTGGATCGCGAAAGAGCCATTGTGGCTGAAGCCATCGCTGTCATCAAAGAGACCCTGTCCAACACCATGGTGGATAACTTTTCAAAAAAGGCTGTTGGAGATAAGATCGAGACCATCAAATTGGAAAACAAACCAAACAAAGGAGTTTCTTTAGAAGGAAAAATCCTTTCCATTGCCATCTCTACCAAGGGGAATCAATCCGCACGGTTCACCACACCCGAGTTACAAATAGAGCTTAACAAACTACTTTAGGGGATAAGGGGTCAGGTCCAATCTGATTCTCAAACACGTACGATATAGTTTATGTTTGGAAAACTTTTGCTTCTTTTTATTGGTGTTCCCTTGGTGGAGATGTTCATCCTGATTAAAATGGGAGAGATGATGGGTTTTTGGCCCACTGTCGGATTGGTTGTTGGGACAGGCTTCTTGGGCGCGCTCCTCGCACGGGTTCAAGGGGCACGGGCATGGACGAATGTTCAGAGAGAACTCGCCAGAGGCGAACTCCCGGCCTCTCAACTAGTCGACAGCCTTCTTATACTCATCGCCGGGATTGTCCTGTTAACGCCAGGACTGTTAACAGATATTCTTGGTTTTCTGTTATTGATTCCCTTGACGCGAAATCTTTTTAAAGCGTGGATCGGAAGACGGTTAAAGAAAATGGCCACAGGGCATCAAGGTGATGTTCGTTCTTTTCTCCAATGAATGTGGTCAAGTCTCTACATGCGATATTTTTGGATAGGGGTTGGACGTTGGAGAAATGTCGCATGTAGAGACTTGACCCCTTCCCCTCAGGAGGCTATTAACAATGCAGTTTAAACAATTTGGCGTTCATCCCCTTGTTTTGGAAGGAATTGACGCCCAGGGATTTACAGAACCCACCCCCGTTCAAGTGCGGGTGATCCCCGAAGCCTTAAAACGACATGACATTCGGGCCTGCGCCCAAACAGGAACCGGCAAAACAGTGGCCTTTGTCATTCCCATATTGAATTATCTGTTGAGCCATCCGCATTCCCACACCCTCATTATGGTTCCCACCCGCGAATTGGGAAACCAAGTCTTTAAGGTTTTCCAGCAACTTGGCAAACAAATGAAGGTCAAATGCGTCTTAATTCTCGGTGGGACAAAAATAAACAAACAAATCCGACAAATTCAACAGGGAACCGAAGTGATCGTCGCCACGCCAGGGCGTCTCTTGGATCACCTAAACCGAAAAACCCTTTCATTAAAAGGCGTGGACACCTTGGTCCTGGATGAAGCCGACCGCATGCTGGACATGGGGTTTTTACCAGACATTCAGCGGATCCTTTCTCATCTTCACGGACGACACCAAACCATGTTATTTAGCGCCACCTTTCCTCTTCAGATTCAAAAGCTGGTGGCCCGCTTTCAGAAAAATCCCGTGACCATCGACTTGGCCCCTTCCACACCGGCCAACACCGTCACTCAAATGGCCTACCCCGTCACCAATCCTCAAAAAGAAGAACTTCTTTTCTCTCTATTGGAAAACGCCAACCTCACCTCTGCCATTATTTTCTGCCGAACCAAAAGAAGAACCAACCGCCTGACATCCACATTAAAGAGAATCGGGAAGGCGGTGGCCGCCATCCATTCCGACAAATCGCAATCCGCCCGGAACCAGGCGATAACGGGCTTCGGTCAAAAAAGGGTCCAACTCTTGATTGCAACCGACATTGCCTCCCGCGGACTTGATTTGAAAGATGTGAGCCATGTGATCAATTTCGATGTGCCCCATCATCCGGAGGATTATGTTCATCGCATCGGCCGAACCGGCAGGGCCCAAGCCAGAGGGGATGCCTTTACATTGGTTTCACCCGATGAAGAAATTCATTTTTCCCAGATTGAAAAATTTATTCAGAAAACAATCCCACGGGGTGTAATTCCTGATTTTCCCTATCACGCCCCACCGCGACTTATTTCAAAACCGCACACAAAACACCCCGCTCCCTCTCACGGTCAAGGGCACGGTCACGGACACGGAAAGAAAAAGAAGAAATTCCGCTTTCGCAAAAGGGGCCACTTCAAACACCGAAGGTGATATGGATATGAAGATAGGTAATGGTACCGTACCGACTCAAACAAATGTCGAATGTCGAGATCTGACCCCATCTCCCATCTCTGTTATTTCATCTGTTTCTTGGTTTCTTTCTTACGTGATTTCTTCTTTTTGACTTTTTTGGACCTGATTTTCTTTAACTCTTCAGCATCAATCTTCCCGTCGCTGTTGTTGTCAGCCTTTTGGAATTTTTTGGAGAGCCAGCCATCGTGGGCCTTGCGGTATTCATCAAAATCAATGCCTCCATCTCCATCGATATCCATCGATTCGAAGGCCATGGGATCCGATTTTTCTATTTTCATTTTAATCGGCCCCTGACTAAAGAGCGGCGCCACAAAAAATAACATAATCAGAATTTGGAATAATTCACATCGTACAACATTTAAAACGAACCGACGGTACTGTGTCATAATGCCTCCTTGGCTCACTCCCAATTTTCTTTTGGTTCCATGGCTTCTTCTTTATCTTCCTTTTCCTCATCATTCTTCTCCTCGATTTCCGGCTCATTTTCGGCATATCCACCATTATCGGAAACATACGAATTGATCTCTTTGGCATTCATTGTTTCCTCTTGTTCAACATACCCCACTTCGACCTCATCCCCAGGTTTAATATTTTCAACGTTTTTCAGGTTCTCATTCAAAACAACGTCTGACCCAATCACAAACGTGTATGATTGGCCTTGTTCATCTTCAAATTCGGAAGGCTCCAAGATAACCAGTTTTTCCTGAGACACCTCTTGTACGTTCCCGGTGACCCACGTTAAGCTATTCGAATCCGTATCCTCTTCGTAAGCATGACCGGAACTCAAAAAAGACCCAATGACTAAAATCCCAGCAACGACAGATAAAACCTTAAACATATACCCTCCATTCAAAAGGATACCTTATCGAAACAACGATAGTATATCCCGTATAGTGGATGTAGTTTAATGGATAAAATGGTCGAACGTCAAGGGAAATAACGGGGACAATCGTCAGGTCTGCCGCATGGGGCTAAAGGAGAGATGGGGATAAAATTCCTATTTTAAGAGCACGCATATGACCCACCATCCCGGCAAATACTCCCAATAAGACGGTATGGCTATCGACTTATTCGTTTCGAATATTTCTTGTGAGAAATTTTACCGAGATGGTCTTTTAAATCTTTGAGCTTCTTCCGGTCTTCGCCAAAAACCGCTACCCCACTCAGGCCTCGTTCCGTCGCAACCAAGAGAAGTTCGAGCAAGGGAAATTCCGCCGGTCGCAGAGAATAATACCGCCATAGACCGTCCTGCCTGGATTGAATGATGCGGTTCTTTTCAAGATAAAGAAGATGGCGCGATGTTGTTGACTGTGGCCAGCCAAAGATTTTTTTAAAATCCCTTACACACAACTCCCCCCGAAGCAAGAGTCGAATAATCCGCAACCGATGATGGCTGCTAAAAGCTCCCCATATTTTTAGGTATTGATTTTTAATTTCCATTGTCTTACACTAAATCCTGCTAGCTGGATATTGATTCCAGCGCGTTGATGGGATCACAGCTATTATAAAAAAATTTTATCATGAGTTCCGCCTAAAGGATCCAATTGAAAATCGCTCAAATCGCCCCTCTCTACGAAAGCGTCCCCCCTAAACTATACGGTGGAACAGAACGAGTGGTCTCCTATTTAACCGAGGCGCTGGTGGAACACGGACACGAGGTCACCTTATTTGCTTCGGGGGACTCTATCACAAAAGCGAATCTCAAGCCACCCTGTCATTTATCCCTCCGTTTGGATAAAACCTGTATTGACCGATTCGCCAGCCATGCCTTAATGCTGGAGCAACTACTTCACGTGGCGCACAATTTTGACATTCTTCATTTCCACATCGATTACCTCGGATATTCCCTTATTCGTAGACTCGGCATGCCAGCTGTTACAACATTGCAT